>DASQZS010000142.1:0-3847 GCA_035638535.1 Candidatus Acidiferrum sp. | reverse complement strand
GAAGGACGATCATCCAACGCGGAAGGGCATGTCGGCGCAGACTGAACAACCCGCTCAATGACCCCTTCTCAGGGTGAAAGCGAAGAAGATTAGCGCAAAAATCGTCACGGCTGCACCTATTAGTATCAGCGGTGTCGAATTGGCCCCGGTTCCAAATAGGATAGGAATCGGCCCAATCAATATCACTCCTCCCCCATTAATCCCGTTAAGTGACGAACTAATCATCAAAAGAAATATTCCAACGAATATCATACCAAGGGCAATAAAGAGCAGGTAAAGCGCTGGGTTCGCACTCGAGGTAACCAATGCGTGAGGATTCCCACCGCGGCGGTTTTGACATTCTACGCAAGACCATTGAACCGCGTCGAAGCATTGACCGCATACCGATCGACCGCAGTCGCGGCAAATATAGGAAGCAGAATTTTTGCCACAAACCGAACAGAGCGGAACCATGAGTTCATCGACCTACGAATGAAGGAAGCAGCATGAATACAAGAACAATCAGGATTAACACTACCGCAAGAACCGCCAGGATTTTAACTGATTCTCTATCTGTTCCAAACATGATTGGTATTGGACCGATCAGTAAAATCCCAGCCGCATGATGCTTACCGTTCCGAGCGACTCCTGATGCTGCCATTACAGCAATCGCTGCAAGAATAAATCCCATAATGACAAGTGCAGAAGCGATTCCCGCAACTTGATTGCTCGACATCGCGTAGTCAGAGTAGCACGTCAGATCGTTAACCTTAACTCTTCTGCAGGTCAGCTCGTAAAACGACCCGTAATAGTTTATAAGCTTGACAGAGGCTACCTCGCAAAGCTCATCAACGAGAAGTGGAAACAACGTGCATCTTGGACTAAAACAGCCTCATCTAATCGTACACTCTACTGCCGGTGCATTAGCTTCTTGGGGTTTGTCTCGCAAACGAGGTCCGTAGGTCATGGAAGTCAAAATACTAGACGATAAGGAAGATTCACTTCGGTTCCTGCTTCAGGGAACCAATCACGCATACGCCAATGCGTTACGTAGAACAATGCTCGCGGAAGTACCCACAATGGCGATCGAAGACGTCATAATCATAGAGAACACCTCAGTGCTCTACGACGAAATCATCGCTCACAGACTTGGCCTAATACCTCTAAAAACCGATCTTGACGCTTACGTTTTGCCCGAAGAATGTGAATGCAAAAGCGAGCTAGGATGTAGTAAATGCAGAGCATCGTTCACCCTGGACGCCCAAGCAGGAGATGAACCTCTCATCGTATATTCCTCTGACCTCAAACCTGAAAGCGATGTTACCCCCGTTAGCGGTAACATTCCAATCGTTAAGTTAGGGCCATCCCAGAAATTGCGTCTGGAAGTGTACGCGAGACTCGGCCGAGGGATAGAACATGCGAAGTGGCAACCCGTTTCAGCTTGTGCCTACAAATATCTACCGAAGGTTACATTGAACGCCGAAAATTTGGCTAACCCAGACGAAATAATACACATCTGCCCGACGGATGTTTTCGTTCGCGATCCTGAAAACAAAATAGCCGTGCGCGACGAATTAGCCTGCACGTTATGCATGGATTGCGTAGAAAAAGCCAAACCGGTCGACGCGAAAAAGTCGCCACCAATAAAAGTGGAGGGTGACGAAACGTCATTCGTATTCTACGTTGAATCTACAAAGGCGGTTCCGACAAAGAGAATCGTGAAGGAAGCTACGAAGATATTGGACCGGAAGGCTACAGCTCTCGAAGATTTACTTCGCAAAGGACTCGAGTGACGGAGGATCATAATTGCATCCAAAAATTGAGAATACTGAACTCCTCGACACCATTCGATTACTCAAAACGAAAGCAAGAGAAAATAAGGCTACTATATGGGCGACAGCAGCGGAGCAGCTCTCACGTCCACGAAGGAACCGAGCGGTGTTAAATCTGGGGCATATCACCCGATCGACACAACAAAACGCCGTCGTCTTTGTTCCCGGTAAAGTTCTAGGAGCTGGACTAATCAAACATCCCGTAACGGTAGGAGCATTTGAATTTTCGCAAGAAGCGCAAAATAAAATCAAACAAGCGGGTGGAAAATGTGTCACGATCAAAGAATTTATTGCGCTTTATCCGAATGGTTCGAACGTTAAAATTATGAGATGAATTAAGTGTCGAAAGAATTATTGTTGGATGCTAAGAATCAAATTATGGGAAGGCTCGCGAGTTTCGTCGCGAAGCGAGCAATACTAGGTGATACTGTAATAGTTCTAAATGCTGAAAAAGCAATTATTTCGGGCCGTCGGTCAAATATCGTCGAAGAGGCCAAACATAAACTTCACACAAGAACGTTAGGAACTCAAATTCACGCTCCTGTTCACCCCAGACGACCGGACTTATACCTGCGACGTGTCGTCAGGGGAATGCTACCGTGGAAGGCAGGCAAGGGACGAATGGCATATCACCGAATACACGTGTATGTCGGCGTGCCGGAAGAATACGCTGGAAAGGAGACTTCCAAAGTCCCTGGAGCCGATAGTTCTAGACTTTCCTCACCATTTATGTCATTGGAAGAACTAGCAACGGAGATCGGAGGGTAATCGCGATGACTGAAGAACCCCAGATCCCAGCCGTCAAACCAGAGAAAACCGAGAAGCCGGAAAAGGCTGAAAAACGCCGCATCCTATTGGTTAGTGGTAAGCGAAAAACTGCAATTGCGCGTGCCATAGTAAAGAACGGATCAGGCAACGCAATCATTAACGGTATTCCTCTAAGTGTATTTGCACCGGATATTGCCCGAGTCAAAATGAGCGAACCACTCGTGCTCTCCGGAGAGCGCGGGAAGTCCCTTGACTTCAACGTAAAAGTTGCGGGAGGCGGTTTTATGGGACAAGCCGAAGCAGCAAGAATGGCCATAGCGAAGGGCCTGATAGCGTGGACTCGCAGTTCCGAACTCAGAAAATTGATGATTAATTACGACCGAACCATGCTGGCCGGCGACCCCCGACGCAAAGAGCCGAAGAAATTCGGAGGACCAGGAGCTAGACGAAGAGAACAGAAGTCATACAGGTGATTCAAACCCATGATCATACCGATTAGATGCTTCACCTGTGGAAAACTTATTGCAGATCGTTGGGAAGAATTCGCACGACGCGTCAAAGCGGGTGAACGCCCAAAGAAAGTGCTTGACGATATTGGAATGTCAAGATACTGCTGCAGGCGAATGTTCATCTCACACGTCGATGTCGTGGATGACTTACTTCGTTACGCTCAAGTAACCGCGAAAAGAAGAGCACAGTTCGAGTAATAGTACTGAGGAAATACACGTGTCGGATATAGAAGAAAGAGAAGGGATGCCGAAATCAGAAGACCTTCTTCTCCCACTTGAAGAACTCCTGGCGGCAGGCCTGCACATAGGAACCAGAATTAAGACAGGCGACATGGAACCATACATTTACAGAGTCAGACCCGACGGTCTCTTCATTCTAAATATTGGCAAGACCGATGAAAAAATACGGCTTGCCGCACGCTTCATAGCACGTTTCGAGCTCGAACGAACCTTGATCGTATCCTCGAGACTATACGGGAAAACCCCCGTGGAAAAATTCTGTGAAATCACCAAAACAACGCCAGTCGTCGGACGTTTCATGCCCGGACTAATCTCAAATCCACTTCAACCATACCACGCAGATCCACAAGCAGTAATGGTCACAGACCCACGAGCAGACTGGCAGTCAATCAAAGAAGCTTCGAACGCTGGCGTTCCTGTAATCGCGTTATGTGACACGGATAACGTATTCAGCGGAGTTGACCTCGCCATACCTGTGAATAACAAAGGGCGACGTGCCTTAGCAATGGTATACTGGCT
>DASQZS010000141.1:0-7242 GCA_035638535.1 Candidatus Acidiferrum sp. | reverse complement strand
TGATGATATTGCTGTGGAGGCCATGAAGAGACAATTCCATGCGATGCCTAGGATCGCTATCACGGTCCAGAAGAAATTGTTCGCGAAACCCAAAGTCGGATTAATCGATCTGCTCACGAACACATAATCTCCGCCCGACCGAGGCATTGCGATCGTGATCATCGAATACGTCATAACGACGAAAAAGTTCAGCACCATTGCAATAATTAGGCTTAAAATGAAATTGTAAGACGGAGCGAATGCCAAGCTGGTCGAGAAAACTAGTAAGGTACCAGAGCCCATGTTCAACATTCCCATGGCGAGTATGAATGCGTCCCACAACCCGAATGGCCTCGTAAGGCCAGTCGCCTTTCTTACGAAAACTTCCTTACTCATTCGAGGTCGTTTGCGGTACCACGTAATTACTATATAACTTAATCTAGAGCCCTAATTCAATGAGTGTGAATTGCGACCGCGACCCTTGAAAACAAGTCAAATTCGATCAGTAAGCCGTGGTTATTTCGAAAGTCTTCAAGTAACACTCCCTTATCGTTCGCAAAACTATATTCAATACAACCAATATTGATTTTGCAGCCACAAGTGAGGAGTGTCTTGTCAAAGATCTTCGTTTACGTATGGTTCGATGTTGAAGACTACGTTACGAAAGAATCGAATGATCTCCCACCAATAGCATTTAGAATATTGAAGAAATACAACGTCCCTGTCACTTGCAAGTTGGTTGCTGAGAAAGTCAGGTTTCTACAGGAGAACGGACGAAATGATATTCTCGAAGCTATTGCTGAATATGATGTCGGCTATCATCTGGACACCCATAGCCGCCATCCTACGCTCTATGAATATCTGGCTGATCTAGACACGTGCGCTGGAGCAAAAGAATTCTATGCGAGAGAAAAGCAAGGATTCGAGTTGGTCAAGCAGGTTTTCTCACGAAATCCTTCATGCTTTGGTCATCCAGGCCCTGCATGGGCTCCCCATGTCTATCCAGCGCTAACCGAGATGGGAATTCCCATCTACTTAGACGAGACTCCTATTGTGAACTTGAATAATCAGCCTTACTGGTACTGCGGTGTTCTGAATCTTAACGGAGCGAATCGTAACTTCATAGTGTTCGATTACACTTTTGAAAACCCGAAGGGCGTAACAGTACTGAAGCGAAAATTCAAGAAAATGCATGACACTCTTAGCAAGAGTGACGGCGGAGCCGTCAGTATTCTCTTCCATCTTCACACAACAATCAACAAAAAGTTCTGGGACGCCGTTAACTTCGGCAAGGGTAAGAACAGGACTAGGGAAGAGTACACGCGGCCACAGGCCCAACCTGCGAAGATAACAAGTCGGGCTTGGGAGCAATTCGAAGAATTAATCAGATTCATCTCATCATTCGATGATGTCGAATTTATCACGGCGACACAAGCAGCGAAAATCTATAGCCAACCAGTAAGAACCGTCCTCACTAAAGATGACTTACACAGGATTGTCAAACACTTTCGAAAATCCACGGATTACCTCGAAGCTGAATCGAAATGTGCCTTATCCCCGGCACAAGCCTTCTATGCCGTGGCGAGAGGTCTAAGTGAATTACTAAATGGAACTGATCTGCCGGAAAAAGTGGAATTCAAAGAACCCCTGGGACCTTTGGTATCGACACGAACAGCTGGAAGTAAGCACATTTTCTCGAAGGATCTAGTCCTAGCTGCGCGCTCGGCTGTAGAATTTATGGACCATAAGAATTGTTTACCTCAAAGTGTCCACGTCGGCGAGAGCGCGGATCTGAGCCCTGAAGACTTCCTCGTTACCGCTTCGAAGTTGTTAGATATTGTACTCGCCAACAAAACGTTACCTAAGAAAATGATAGTCTCGCGAGGAGCGACGCCCAATGTGAAGTATGTGAACCGCGCAGCGTTCAAGAAGGCGTGTAAATGGACTGTGCTCCCGGCTAGGTTCAAGGCACCAAAAATACTCGAACAAATTAAGTTGCAGGCTTGGACGCTAAGACCTGCCTATCCGGTTTCCAATTGATCTCTTCGGTCAACCTGAAACGAAGAGCCTGCTCTTCACGCCTTTTTCGTCGATGTTAACTATAATCCCACGCAGTACGCCTTCTCCATATTCGCTTCCTGGATTGTAACAGACGGTCCTGCCAATCTTGGTTTCGCCTCGTGCTTCGTGAATATGTCCGTGAAGGCCCATTAATGGCTGATATTTCTCTATGAGTTTTTTCACGGCGGTGCTGCCGACCGGAACCATTTCGACACCCGTTCCAGGAATGACGACGGGTTTCAGGTCCTTGTCCAGCTTGGCTGCTGTATCAATTCCTGAATCGTAAGGCGGGCAATGGAAATTGAAGATACAATTCTTCATATCCTTCACTTGCACGGCCATCTCTTCAATCTTCTTTTCTAATTCTTCTTCAGATAACTCTCGTGGGCTGTCCCAAGGCGTACGGTTGCTGTAACCGGAGCTGATCATTTCATGATGTTCATCGATTGTGACGACTTTTCCTTCGGGGTTGGTGATTGCATTCGAAGAATTCAGTACTTCGTCAATCGCGAAAGCGTCGTCGTTTCCTGGTGTCATGTATACTTTGGCATTCAGTTCTTTTAATCGCTCTGCGGCTATTTCCATCCAGTGTTTTACTGTTTCAGCCATCAACTTGTTGAAGAGAGCATCAATCTTGGTAGGGTCTTTGTTGAGCTCATCCATTTCTTGTGGGTTCGTGTAATATGGATAGAATCCGTTGTATCGAATGTTGGACTCGAGTTTCTCAATCTCTTCTTTGTTCGTGGCAGAGACATCTGTTCCCAGGAGCTTGGACTTGTATGATCCGTCAGACTGCTTAACTATTGGAACAATCATTTTTCCAGTCATATCGCCCCCCATTATGACGACATTTGCCTTGTACATTTTTGCCGCATTTAGAAATTTGACGAAAACTTTCTCTGAACCATGAAGGTCAGTCGTATAGAAGATTCTTGTCAGCATCATCAGTTACTCTCTAATTGTTTCGTCAACGTCATTGTACCACTTCTTCTTCTCGCCGATTCTCGCTCTCATCTTAAACTTACTACTTTTCGGTTCATTTTCGATTCTGGTTAGCAGACGATCGATCTTCGAAACTACATCTTCCTTATCGCTTTGAGGAATATCATAATCCTGCAAAAGCAACTTTGTTTTATTGAGGTTATTCGTCACTGTGTGATAGAAGCCCCAATCACCGCTAAGCAATTTGGCTATGTATACTTCATTGACTGATTCCTTATCTGTGTCTCCGAGGCTGTGAGCTCTGATCAGGACAATTGAATCCTTAACGTCCTTCTCATTGATTCGGTGAATCTGCATCTTCTCAAGCAGAATATCTGCCAAAGATATCGTGGGGTAATCGACTTCCAGCCTGCCTCGAAAATCGATAGTATGACTCATTTCGAGTTTGTCGAAGAATACGTCAACATGAAATTGTCCCTTCGGCTCTAGGTACATTTGCCTATACGCCCAGATTGATGGAGTTCGTCGAACTCGCGGTTCCGGGTTGAAACCTACCGACTTGAAGAATGGTTCAAGTTTATCCTGGAATTCCCCGTAGGTCATTACATCGATGTCTGTGAATTCCGTGTCTCCACCAAGTCTTCCTAGGTTCTGATGGAGACTAGCGTATTCAGGGCTGTGAATTCTCACCGCCAAGGCGCCCAGCACTCGTAGAACTATTCCGTTCTCGTTGGCCTTTTCGGCTAATCGGCGGGCTTCGTTGAGGAAATATTCTGAAGGGATAGGTGAATCTTTCATGTTCACTGTACTAGACCTTCACTACGTCGCGAATCACGTTCGGGGTTATTCATGTCTTGTTATTAGCCATGTGGTCTGCTAAAGCAGTTCGGGCCTAGATCACTGTGATTTCACATGCAAACGCGTTGCTTCAGTCAATTCGTAATTGTTTCTACGGTTGACTCGTCAAACTCGTGTAAATCATTGCAGCTCCTGCTGTCATAGCTAAACTTCCCACCACAAATAAGCCAACGTTGAAAATCGCCGTGAACCATTGAACGAAGAGAAGATTATATGACCGCATTGCTGAATGGAACAAAGCGGCCCCTGCACCTAGCACCGCTAACCCAAACAGGAAGAGGTCGATACGCATCTTCGAATTCCTACCGCCCACATTTTGTTGGGGTTGGGCTTCTTTGAAGTCTTCCGACTTCGTATTTGCCCAGGTACTGGTAATAGCGACATTCATGCCGGCCATTCTAATTTTACCGCACTACTCTTGACCCGTATTGGATACTAAAATTTTCCCGGTGGTTACCCGAGCTGATATGTATATGCCATCTTCGCTTGGCTTCCGCGATAATTGTCGTATGTGTTTGGCTTTGAATCTTCGAAAATTAGTTTCTGAAATACGTGGCTAATTTAGTGCAGGTTTCTTCAGGTGTTTCATATACTTCCTGTGTTCCAAGAAGGTATTGCAGCGCCCAAACGTCGCTTACGAATTTCGGTTTGTATCCGTACCGCGACACTATTCGGGCATTCACTCTGAACGCGTTCTCGTCTTCGCCTAATGCTCCTGAGTAAATTGCTGCGTTGAAACTTCTCACGCCCATATCATTGTAGTATTCGAGGACTCTTACGATTCCTTCTGCTATTCCTCGCCAGTTCTCCGTTGTTAACTGATCGAAGTTTGAGTGATCAATAACCACTGCCTGTGCTTCATTTAGACCGAGGGGCGCGAACGGTATCATCCAATGAACGTTGCTGAAATCCGTAAGGTATCGTAGTCCGAGTCTTCTTTCACTTTCGACAAGATCGTACCAATAATTCACTCCGTTTTTCAATTCGTACTCTCTTGAAGCCCTGAACAATTCGCTAGCAGTCTGAAGAGACATATCGCTTGACAGAGCTTGGATGTGTGCATGTGTGATCGTTGATCCAGCAGGAGGAAGGAAGTTGATCACAATGCTAGGGTATCGTATCTCTGACGAAAAAGCGCGTACTCTGTCAAAATATTTTACACAGACATTGAACGCATCGAGGAGCATTGGAACTGAAAACTCATTCAATCTCATATCGTGTTTTTGGGTTGGAACTACAATCGCGTTGAAGTAATCATGTGCGAAGAGGCTTGGGAAGCAAATGGCCTCATTGGTTTGTAGCCGTCCTTCCGGAGCGATCTCGGGTGGAAACTTGGGAGCAAATTTTTCTAATTTTTCTGGACAGAAAGGGCAATTCTCTCGCGACGACTGAGCTAACTCTTTCGTGAAGTCATCTTCCGATTCCATGAATCGTCTTACGTATTCGAATCGGTTCTTCGAGACGAGAACTCTCCTGCCAGTCAATGGATCGCGTCTGTATTGGAGAATTTGCGCGGTCGGTTCGAAGTTATTGAGAGGGCTGAGGATGCATGCCGTTCTTTCCGTAGACTCGAACGTAATGCCCATTATGATCTGAGTTTGGTTAAGAATCACGACAGTAAATATTAGTTGCCACATGTGACCAAAATTGGCATCGTTTCGCCAGTCAGTTGACTCCATACTTTCGGATCGGCTATGCCATTGTCATCGTTGCATATCGAAGATGAAATTCGAACCAAACGGCTAAGAACCACCCCGAATTGCGGCCAGTAATAACGTGTTTGCTATGGCGTTACGAGAAATTCTTCCCACCTCTACGTTAATCTTTCCTGAAGCTAAGCCAGGTATAAACGTCCTAACGGAGATTCATCGAAAAAGCCTAACTGATCCAAACGGTTTCTGGAAAAAAGTTGCTGATGAACTCTACTGGACCGCGAAGGATGGTCCAGCGTTCGAGGAGATGAACCAACCACCTTACGGTAGATGGTTTTCAGGTTGGAAGACGAACCTATCATACAACGCCCTGGACCGACATGTCGCTGGACCTAGAAAAGACAAAATCGCCTTCCACTGGGAAGGCGAAAACGGTGAGAAACGCAAACTCACATACACCGATCTATACAATGAAGTGAACCGATTCGCTTCCGCACTTGAAAAACTGGGCGTTAAGAAGGGAGACCGAGTTACAATCTATCTTCCCATGATTCCTGAACTTCCGATTGCGATGCTCGCAACAGTTAGACTCGGAGCTATTCATACGGTCATCTTCGCCGGATTCGCCGCCCAGGCCGTTGCGAACAGAATCCAAGATTCAGGTTCTAAGATCGTCATCACATCTGATGGAGCATACAGGAGAGGTAAGACGATCGCACTGAAACCGCTTGTGGATGAAGCAATTAAGCTAACAACGGGAATAGAAAAAGTCGTTGTCGTCAGGCGAGCCAACAATCCGGTGACCATGCAGCCAAATCGCGACTTCTGGTACCACGAGATCATGAGCTCAGCAGAGAAGTATGTCGAACCGAAACAGGTGGAAGGAACACATCCAGCTTTCATTCTGTATACATCAGGAACTACTGGGAAACCAAAGGGAACAACCCACGGAACCGGAGGATACATGACCTATGCCTACTACACGCAAAAAGCCGTCTTCGATGTCAACGAAAACGATGTTTATTGGTGCACTGCTGACATCGGTTGGATCACTGGTCACACTTACATCGTATATGGCCCACTGCTCTCGGGCGTCACCTCTCTAATGTTTGAAGGCGTTCCTGACTATCCTGAAGCAGACAGATGGTGGAGCCTGATCGAAAACTACAAAGTCACAATCGCATACACCAGCCCAACCGCCATAAGGATGCATATGAAGTTCGGTGACCAATGGGCTGCCAAACATGATCTGTCATCGTTAAGATTACTTGGCTCCGTGGGGGAACCGATTAATCCCGAAGCCTGGTACTGGTTCTTCAAGAATATTGGGCAAGAAAGATGTCAAATTGTCGACACGTATTGGCAGACGGAGGGAGGTGGCATGCTGATCAGCCCTCAACCAGGTTTAGCAAAGATCCCTCTGAAGGCTGGCTCAGCTACGTTCCCAATGCCAGGCATAGACGCTGACATCTATTTGGAAGACGGCACTGCAGCCAAGATGGGCGAGAAAGGCTACCTTGTAATCAAACGTCCGTGGCCAGGCGAAATGATGACGCTTTGGAACGACTCTGAGAAATTCAAACAAGTATACTACAGCAGATACCCGAACGTCTACTATGCTGGAGACTACGCAATGAAGGACAATGACGGCTACTTCTGGCTTTTGGGTCGCGCAGATGAAGTTTTGAAGGTAGCCGGGCATAGGATTGGAACAGTAGAATTAGAGGATTCGCTGATCCAACACCCGGCC
>DASQZS010000140.1:0-2389 GCA_035638535.1 Candidatus Acidiferrum sp. | reverse complement strand
CCTATCGCGATTGCATCAGCAATAGGTGGCTGGATGCACATAATGTTCATAACGCCTAAACCTCTTTTCTCCACGCCAGGCTACGCTTTCGGGGGCATAACTCTGCTCCCTCTCTATGCCTTACTTGGATTACTCGCTGGGCTTGCTGGAGTGATGATAACTAAAGGGTTACATCACGCGGAGTCTGGATTTGAGAAATTGCCTTTCGGTCAGCCATGGCTACCTGCAGTTGGAGGGCTTATGGTCGGTGGTATTGGTTTCTTCGTTCCTCAGATCTTCGGTGCAGGTTATGATGTGATCTCTGAGATTGTTGCGGGAAAAATTGCGATTACGGTGGCTCTCATAATCTTAGTTTCAAAAAGTCTTGCGTGGATACTTGCGTTGGGATCAAAGACTTCCGGAGGAACACTTGCTCCCCTGTTTACTGTTGGGAGTTCGCTGGGGCTGGTATTTGGATGGGTCGTAGTGTCAATTTTCCCTGGAATTGGCGTATTCCCAGGTGTGTTCGCTATTGCTGCGATGGCGGCCGTGTTCGGAACGATGACACGAGCACCCTACACTTCGATTCTATTCGCAATAGAAGCGACACAAAATTTCCAGGGCGTTCTACCAGTTATTGTGACCGTGGTAATCGCTGAGCTGGTCGGTGAATACCTCATGAGTGATTCCATGGTAACCCACAAGATGACCAAGCTGGGATTCCGAATCAGTCACATCTACGAATACAATCCACTACGACAGATGAAAGTGACAAGGATAATGTCGCCTCCGGTTACTATTGATGCCAAGGAGAAAGTCGTCGATGTGTTCAGGAAGGTTATGGATCCCAAAGATGCTCTTTCCAAGAGACGATTGATCGTCATCAAGGACGGAAAAGTGATAGGCGTAGTGGAAAGAGCAGCCCTCTTGGAGGGCGCGTCGCATGCTGATCCAGAAATAACGGTCGAACAAGTATGCTCAAAGAACTTTCTGACAGTATTACCAAACGAATTCGGATATGAGGCAATGCGCATTATGACACAGAACGATGCGGCCTTCGTAGTGGTTGTGAGTTCTGATGGGAAACCTGCTGGATACATCTCTCGCGGAGACCTAATTCAAGCCCAAAAGGAGAAGACAGCAGAAGATACGATTATTGAACAAGGGTGGCTAGGGAAACTTTTGGGGAGCAAGAGCGAAACGATAATTCCTGAAGGATAAAAACAGTCTCGATCCTGTAAATCGAAGAGACGAGTAAATGGTCGTTAACGACAGTCGTTATCGTGTCGTCGTTCGCATTAGGGAATTTACCGCTCAGTCTAAGCGCTCTAATGTGTGCTTATTGGTAAAATTAGCCTTGGTCGATTAGTCGTCCGGAAGAGGTTCGGCAATTATCTCTGCTATGTCCTTTACTGCTAGGTTTTCGTTTCCCAAAGCTTTGGCTCCATCCTCGAACATTGTTATACAAAACGGACATGCGACGGCTAGAGTTTCCGCGCCTGTTCTAATCGCCTCTTCAACCCTTATCACGCCTATCTTCTTTTTCTCGGGAACCTCATACCATACATTAGCGCCTCCGCCACCACAACAGAAGCTGTCGCCACGGCTCCGCTTCATCTCGACCAACTCTAAACCCTTGGTTGACTGCAAAACTTGGCGTGGGTCCTCGAAGACGCCGTTCATTCGGCCGAGATTGCATGGATCATGAAATGTGACCTTGGATCGTACCTCGCCTGGCTTCAATTTTCCTCCCTTAATGAGTTCATTGATGAGTTGAGAGTGGTGGACTACCGTGAATTCTGCGCCGAACTCCGGATACTCGTTGAGAAAAGTATTGAAGCAATGAGCACAATGGACAATTATCTTCTTTACTCCAGCAGACCTGATGGTCTCAAGATTCTTCATAACCAATTCTTGAAACTTAGCCTCTTCACCCAACCGTCTGACTGATTCTCCTGTGCATGCCTCTTCGTTTCCAAGGACCGCGAAGTTCACATTTGCTCTCTTCAGGATCTTGAGTACTGATTTAGTGATTTTGCGTGCGCGTGGATCGTAGCTTCCTTGGCATCCGATCCAGTAAAGATATTCCGCACTAGGATTCTCTTGTACGGTTGGAACGTTTAGTTCCTTTAACCAAGTCTGTCTGTCATTCTGCGGTAATCCATACGGGTTGTTAGTTTGTGCGATGTTCTCTAGAAATGTCCGTTTCATCTTGTCTAGCTTTCCGTCGGCTACGAGGGTGCGTCTGAATTCAATTATGAAGTCAAGTGGATTGATGAACACAGGGCAGGCATCAACGCAAGCGTTGCAGGTGGTGCATGACCAAAGTTCTTGTTCTCTTATCGCCCCACTGGAGAAGACGTCCACTTTCTTATCGCCTCTCATGTCTGCTCCTAAGTCTTGAACAACA
>DASQZS010000139.1:0-5548 GCA_035638535.1 Candidatus Acidiferrum sp. | reverse complement strand
TGACAGCAAAGGCTGGAAAAAACGTTTACTGGAAATTTCTCGCAAGTAGTCGTGATGTATTAGAGTTGTCCATTTGTTCTCCAATTCAGGCCTTCCTAGCATTTTTAGTAGTCTACTTTTCTTACGCACAATCAAGTTGTACTTCGCTTTCGTTTCGGGATTACTGGTAGGTTATGAGTTTTTTCTCTTCAAGCGTTTCTTGCAGTTTTGAGACGGCTCTGTGAACCTCCGCCTCCTTCTTGGCGCCTGTACATACGAGTTTTCCGCTTGTAAAGATCAGTATGACTACTTTGGGATCGTCCATTCTGTAGATTAGACCGGGGAATTGTTCTGGTTCGTACATGGTGCGTTTCAGTGAGTAGGTTACTTTTTCCAAATCAATATAGCCGCCTAAACCTACGGACGCTACTATATTTTGAATCTGAATCTCAGGCTTACGGAGAATAACGATTCCGCCTCGGTTGAGTTCGTCGACGAGTTTCATAATGGCTTTGCGGGCCCGCCGTTCCGATTTCGATCCGGTACAGACCATTTTACCGGAACTGAAGATTAAGGTGGTTGCCTTGATCGGTTTCTGCATGCGAAAAACTAAGCCTGGAAATTGTTCAGGGCGATATTCAACCCCAGGGTACACTCGAATAATGGAGTTCAAGTCAATATTTTGATGTAGAGCACCGGTCGCTACCACGTTCTCAATGTTGATGTACCTTCTCTTTTCAACACGAGGTGCCACTCCAGAAACCCTTGATAAAGCCTGAAGGCTCACCACATATAAGCCATCTTTGCAACAATCAATTCGGCGTGAGCTCTAGCTCAAACTGAACCCCAGGTGTGCTCGCAATTGCAGTAGCTTTTGGAAAATCCGCTCCAGTCGCAAAGACTACCGAATTTCTTTCATGAAATCACATTCAACTTTCCGGGTAAGCTTAATACCTCACAGAACCGAAAGAGCTCCAGGTCACAACCATGTTCGCAGCCATAAGGAGATATGAAACCAACCCTGCTTCAGTTAAAGAGCTGATCCAAAGGATCAACACAGAATTTGTACCGCTCGTAAGCAAATCTCCAGGCTTCATCGCGTATCATGTTGTTGATGCTGGAAAAGGTGTCATAGCGTCAATAAGCATGTTCGAAACAGAAGCGGGAGCACAAGAATCGACCACACAAGCCGCAAATTGGGTTAAGAGTATCCGAAGCCTATTGCCCGGCCCGCCCCAAGTGACCGCTGGCAATATTGTAGTCCAGAAGTGGACCCAGCGTTAGTCATTCAGTTTCCTGAATGAACGATGTTTCATAATCCCATCCTTGTTTGGGGGGGTGGGTCTAGTGGTGCGCACACACAGAAATTCATAAATTTCATGTGTATATTTTTTCATAAATTTACTATTTTCATAAATTTCATAATCTACATTTCTTCATTTCCGAATCATGAAACAGGTCATTCGTGTGGCTCTAATGCACATACTATGTTGTGACATAGATCTCTTGAACCTCGTAGCCTGACAAATCCTTTCTAAGACGGACAAGTGTTGCCTCATCCACTGTAGATAATAGTGGTAGTTTCCATGTGTGTTTGAGAAGGGGAACTCTTTCTATTTTCCCACTCATTACAGTCGTCTGAGTTAAAATTCCACCTTGCTCGGTTTCAACGTTAGTCGCCTCAACCTGTATTCCTCGCTTCTTAATTGCTGAAATGATCTTTTCTTCTAGTTCGAGTAGCTTGGCTTTCTCTGACGCGAAGACAACGATCAAAAACGCCAAAACACAGACCCAATGCTACATATCATGTCCACCGTATTATACTACCTCGAATCAAGCAGATTCGTAAGATGTAGTAGGTTTATCGATCAGTGGTCCGTCCGGAACCGTGAGTGTGTACTTCAAATATGTATCCTTGCATAACTACACTTGTGTCTGTATGAGTGTCCGGAACGTAGTCCTGTCATGTTTACTAGTTCTCTTGGTATGTCTGAACTGGCAGACAAATCGTTGACTCAACTAAATATTGGAAACAAGTGCCTCAAATTAAGAAAAACTAGACGAAATTATCAAAAAACTGAAAGAGCTAGATTAGCTTAGAATCACCAAACAGGGCTATCAAAACGCGGTTGATGAAGAGAACTATCCGAAAATGAGACCGCAATGCGGACATGATCTCGAACCAAATGGAGCCTCTTTACAACATTCAGGACATGTTATTCTGTTATCGAGTTTGATTCAACTTAAGGTTGGCTTGTTGGAGCGGCTAACTATTGGAGAAGACCGTTTGGTTGGTCAAGTTTACGCGCGCACCAAACATCCTTAATCATGCGTCGACCAAGCATATCGGGGAAGGAAATATGGTGATATTTTGGGTAAGGAGTTATTATGGAAAGCCAGGGAAAGTTTCAGAGTACGTAAAATGGTTGAACTCAAATGAGGCAAAGCTGTTGGCTTCTCACATAGAGAAGGAAACTGGCGTCAAGTACGTCAACACGTACACCACGATTCTAGGCTTTGGTGACTATGATGCGGAGGATTGGTGGATTGCGCCGAACTGGGCCTCCTTAGATAAGCTGCGCGATTGCAACGCTTTAGCACAATGGACACTCAGCACCTGGGACATGATCGACCAGACAAGACCTCAAAAGTCAAGGATGATGCGAACAGCAAGCGAAGTCAAAGTGATAGAGAAACCAGAGAAGTGGGAAGAATTACTATAGGACAGCATGTGAGCTGTCTCGAGATCACTAAACGCAAACGCTCCTGACAGGAAGGGGAAGGCAGACTATCAGACCGTCTATTATAATGGTAAGCAGATCGAGAATATGCCGACTCGCCGAATCATCATACAGAGAATTTCCGGAGCCATCAATCTATGAATAGGGAAACCACCGAATCATGGTCGCATCATATCTGCGACGAATGTTTCGCTAAAAAATATCCGGATAAACAACCGATCAGAGCGAAGCATCAATATTTGATCGTGGAAAACTGTTGTTTTTGCGGTCAACCATCAAAATCCGGAATCTACACACGAGAAGATCCAACAAAGACACGTTGCAAAGGCACACATACAGATTCACAAAAACAATGGGATTGCTCGAATAAGAAATGCGGATTCACCACAAAGAACATCAACGAAGCGGAAAAACATCGCACATCGACAGGTCACAAATTGCATGATCCAGCAAAACAAGATGAACCCCATCGTCTGGACGGATCAGAAGCTGAGATCGCATGAAACCCGTTATTGTTGGATTCCCACACACGAAATCAAACTGAACCCCAGGTGTGCTCGCAGTTGCAGTAGCTTTTGCCGAAGTCTCCATTTTTTATTGTGCGAGTGCCGGTTTTGAATTCGAAATCAGTGACTCTTGCAGGGTATTCATTGTAGAAGATTCCGTGCCAGAGCGGTCCTATGAGTGGTTGCGATAATTTCCAGCAACATCGTGCATAGGTCGCCGTTTCTATGGTCAGCTTGGCTTCATTAGAGGAAGCGTTTACACGGAATATGGGCAGATCGTTTTCGTAACGTTTGGTTATTCTAACATGTTTCATCAAATATTCCTTCCTTTCTTCAGGATCGTAAAACCTTAGGGTCTTTGAAAACATCATTTCACCCCAGCTCATCAGACTATCGTGAGATATCGAGCGTCTGAGCATTGGTATTCCGAGATGCGGTAGGAAGTATTGCAGATATGCGCCATTGTCCCATTGTACGATAGCCCAGTACCAGCATGGAGTTATCGTCATTTGCACTTTCTGGAAATAACATCTGCCCTTTAGAGGAGTCTCGGTTTCGTCTATTCGGATTTTTCCAGACGACAAGAGTGCTCTATACTTCAGCATCGAATACCCAATGTTTCCGACGAATTTCTTGCCTGTTGGTAACAGCTCCGCAAGCGTGTCTTTCCACCGTTGATTTGAGAGTTCGATTCCAACATTCTCGTTACGCATATTCAGTTGGAAATCGCCAGGCCTGCCTGCAAAGGAATAGGCCCCCTTGTCGCTTTCCATGCTGATTCGTCCAACACGGTCTTCCCACCATGTTTCAGTCTTCCCATGATCAAGGATGAGTGAGTCATGCATTTTGTTTCCATCATAGTACCAGGAGGCTACGATTGAGTCGAAGGCTGCGTGATTTTCATTAATTACGATCGGTATTTTTGGTTGCCAATGAAAAGAATCGTTCACGCGAAGCTTTTTGCAATTCCTGGTGACCCAAAGGATCATGAGTTGTCTGGGGAATTCGGGGCGATCAGGATTCTCAAAGAAATGGATCCACCACCACCAGTGCCAAGTACGGTTTGCAAGCATATTTTCAGGATACGCCTTCCAAATGTCACTAAATACTTGGTGCATGCAAACCCCACAGAATTTGTTCAAAGATTAAAGTAAGACGAATGAACATGCCGCGGGTCTAATGAAACGTTTACCAAAAAAGAGCTTAGGCGAGGCAGACCAGTTGATCAAAGGCCGTCTTTGCACGAATTCACCACTTGCGGGTATCTGATATGGATTTCAAAGAAATATGGGCTTGAAACACGCAAGTTCCTTACTCGTTTTCTTGACGCATAGATACATGGGAAATCATCATGCAAGAACCTGTCGATCCAATGCCGCGAGAAGACGGAAATTGACGGGATATTTCTCGTAACACAGGATTAAGATATTGTCGCCCAGGTGAGGATGAGTGAGATGGCGTTGAATCGTCTAACAGACGTCGATCTAACAAGTTTTCCATGGAATGAACTCACTGACTGAGAAAGTTGAAAAACCGATAGCGAATCAATGATGTAGAAGTATTGTTAACCTTATTACACGATGTGGATCATGCTCTCCTGATACCATTTGACTAAAATGATGACTCGAAAATGTCAGGAATGCGGAATGGCATTCAAACGTATGGCTGACGGTGTATGGGAACACGTGAAACGTCAACACCGATCGTCACTGAAACATAAGCGCAGAAAAGCTGCAAAGTCACGACGACGCTGATTTGCTCGACGTCACGTTTGCTTATGCAGCAACAGAAAATCGATCTTCTAAATCGTAAACGCTCGATCTATCGAGATGCGCTTGCTTTAGCATCGACAACGCTCGTCTCCAACTTGAGTAGACTGTTCACGACAACATGGGCTCTAGCCGTTGGAGCATGGCTCGGTTTTATGTTCGTGAAAATAATTAGACACGCTTTGAGCATGCTTTAAACATCCGTAAGCTGCGAGGCTTTGAACATGGCATTTAAGATCCGTGGCGTTTTGGTGATCTTGTTCGGGTTAATTCTTATAATATTCCCATGGTTCGGTCTCTGGACGCTCACTGCGATCTTAGGGCTCATCATGATGTTGATTGGCATAGGATTGCTAGTGTTCGGCGCATTCACGTATCATGCCAGCAGGGCCGCGGGTGCTGCACTTCTGATTCTGGGGATTTTGGGCTTGATCTTTGGAATTGGATTGTTCGGGAATGTGGGGATGTTTGCTGCGATAGCGGGTATCGGACTCTACATTAGCGGCTTCATTTTGATAATCGGGGGTCTTATACACGTGCTTAAGCCACTGAC
>DASQZS010000138.1:0-20111 GCA_035638535.1 Candidatus Acidiferrum sp. | reverse complement strand
GTCGTAAGACTCAGTTTTTGGGCTCTCGCCAGAACTTCCAATGACTCTCTGAGTTGTGCTTCGGTTTGGTAAACCGGATTCAACGCGGCTAGGGCTTCTTGGAACACCATCCCTATGCCAGTCCCTCTATAACGTGGCAGTTCGATTGGATCCAACTTGAGTAGGTCAATTCCTTCGAAAATTATGGATCCATTGATTATTTCTGCGGGCGGTTTGTCCAACAGACCAATAATGGCTAAACCAAGAGTCGTTTTGCCAGATCCACTTTCGCCAACAATGCCTACTATCTCGCCTTTCTGCATCCGCAACGAAACATTCTCAAGCACGCGGACTCTGCCGTCGACGGACGCATAATCCATCGTTAATCCCCTAACGTTTAGGAGATTGTCTAAAGTGATTTTATCTGATGAATCAATCAAGATGCCGTGCCATCTCTAAGAAAGAGAGTCATCCAGAAACATCCTAGATCGTGCGGGTGCGTATTATTTCTATTAAATGGACGTTGCTAGTTCGAATTAAGTGCTTTCAACGACAGCGATCTGTTGCAGTCCGTTTGATTGAACGAAATTCGAGTTGGCTTAGTAGTTGTTGTATTGATTTGTCCATATTAGTGCGACTACGAGGCTTACGGGTGCTCCACCTTGGCTTGGTATCCACCGGTAATCCGTAGTTCCCCACCAGTAGCCGTTCTGGCCGTACACGTGTATCCACGAATTGAACGTTGAGGGTGAACGGCATACGATTGCGAAGGTAGCTCCTGGTGGATTCACCCAGCCCTGAACAGAGTAGGGTGTCCAACTTCCGTCAGGGTTGGAGCAAGTATAAGCGACAGAGACCGAGGCAGGGAAGGGCAAGCCGGTTGTGTAGTTGATTGTTTGCACGATAACTGTTTGACTTATCAAACTGTTGGGTTGGCCCAAAACGAATGGAACCCCTACCAAGATCAAGAAGATGATCGGCAACAAGAAGATGGATCGGACACCCGCCATACCTTTCTCCCATCCTGATGTTGTGGTAGATCCGATTGATACATTTATCTCCGAGCCGCTTGGTTCCCGCCTAGCCCGAATGCAGGTATTTTTTGTCCGCATTTTTAGCATACAAAGGAATTTCCGATCTTTTTCCCATCATTGAATCTTGGATCTGCTCGAAATTGTTTCGTGATTGACTCGCAGATTAAACAGAATCTTATTTCATATTTCATCGGCATGACACCCTCGATCATTACTGCAACTCCGGCTATGATCAATAGGAACGATCCTGGAAAATAAAGTGGGAAAAAAGCGGGAATTTCAGCGATGCCCGGCCTCAGGCTCAGCTCGTTTCGGAAGATTATGAACAACCCCGCGCCTGCGACAAGCGCTATCCCACCGAGAGAGAAAGTTCTGATCTTACGTTTGAGTGACGCCTCGCTAATTTCACACCCAGTGTTAGTTGAGGAAATCCTCTAAGCGAGACCGTGCTCACGTGCTCATGCGAGAATGTCTATTTTGGGTTTATAGATGGCTTTCCTCTGAATCGATAGGTTTCCTGAATAGCAATGTTGCTCGCATTGCTCAGCCGTCTCGAGGTCTAAGTAACCGTAGCCGCATAGCTCGCAAAGGTAGATTACCTTGCCCTTCTTGAACTCTTCACTGACCACGATTCCATCCCTCCTACAATAGGATCGGCATGTACCGAGTTTAGAAGTTTTACTCCGAACTCGCCGATCTACATTGTGCAGCAAAACGTCGTTTAGCGGGTTTCTTGGACTGAAATTAGCCTATTTTGAGGTAACTCGAATTGTTCGTATGGGTTGCTGAGGGTCGATTCGGCATATAGTGACGAGTTGTGGGTGGATTTGGAATCCAGTCTCACTTGAAGAACTTTCGCGAACAAGCAAAAATGACGCCTGTGAATCCGGCGATCGCACCTAGAATTGCGAAGATTGCGAAGACAATATAGTATCTACTGTAGGTTTCATAGATGGATAAGATTAGTTGACCTGGCATCACGAGAGCAACCCAGTATGCGGCCAAGCCTAGACCGAGGATTAGGTCAGCGGTGCTAACTGTCAATATGAAGAGGCATAGCAGAACGAAGATTGGTGTTCTAATTGTCTTCAGCTTCCTATGATCGTTGTGATTGACTGTTGGATGAATCGAGAATGAACTCGTATGTACTTTTCGCTTGCTGAAATTTGTCGACACGCGGTGAAAGTGCGGTTACATGAAAGTATCCTGTAGACACCCCTATCATGCGATCCAGGCCGGAGTAAGCGGTTCATGTCTTCCGAGTTGATGTTTCATCTTTCGTGTCAGCAGTTGTTTTCTTCTGTCGAGTTCGATGTAACATGAAGAGTGCGACCGCGAAAGCGATTGCTGAGAGAATTGTGGAGAATTGCAGGTATGGTTGAGCGGCTGGAGTTAGTGAGATCGACTGCACTGTTGTGCTTGTGAATGTTGAAGTTGGTGTAGCGACTGTGACGGTTGATGTTGCGTATGTTGTCACAGTTGTGGTCATGTATGACACTGGATTTTGAACCTGGATTGAAATCGGTTGGTTAGTGATGCTGTCAACTCTGCCTAAGCCATACGTTTCATCGATGATGGTGACTACGACTGTAATGTTCCATGGGCCCGTGACGGTTGGTGCAGCTACGATAACGCTAGTGACTGGACCTGAAATCGCTTGTGTCGTTATCACTCGAGTGATGCCTGTTGGCATCAGCTGAATCGTGCCTTGATACTGGCCTCCAAACGCGGAAGGCGAGCAGGCGACTATGACTGTTACCTGCATCTGAACCCACTGACCGGGGGCCACCGTTTGTGGGTAGTTTACTGTAAGGTTAGTAACCGGGCAAGTAGCTGCTTGAATGGGCGCGAGACTTAACGAAAATGAGAACAAGAGAATGAGAATCGTCACGTAAGCACTAGTTCTCAACGCTCTCAGAGGGTTGCATCATATGGTCGCATTAAGGTCTTCGTTTTTCGTGTTCGCAGCCTAACGAATGAAAACGCGCAAATGCGTGCCTATAAGAGTTACATGATTGACAGAAACTGCGACGTATCTGCCGAAGTTTGAGTGTTCGGTGCCAGAACACGGCGAACAAGGGTCCAGAATGAACTGTTGAACTCTAAAACCTGTAAGAGTTACGAGCTCGTAAATCGGATTTCGACTGAAACTAATTTATGCAATCCTCGTTCCACCGTTCACTCGCAAGAGTGGAAGAAATTACAGATGACAAGTCAAGGAACCCGAAAATGTTTGATTGGTTGCGGGTTTTTACTTTTTGTCATCATCGTTGCGAGTCAGCAGGTGTTCGCAGCTCCGAGTATCTATTTCTACGGCGGCTACGTGTTCGTTTCGAACGACCGGGCTGTTCAATTAACGTTCCAAGTTGAAGGTGTCCAGGCTTCTGATCAGGTCCATGTGATGGTGAGCATTTCGAAATCTAATCCTGCTCCATACTGGGTTGATCGCCAGGACTATTACTATCATGGTCCTGGAATTTTCAACGTACTTGTGTATTCCAAGGATGGGCTATTCCTGCACGGAGCCGCGTATTATGTGACATTATATGTCATTGTCCCAATTGGTGGGCCGATCCCCACAAATTACATACAGGTCACTAACTATAACATTGAAGCCTGAATTGATGGTTTGATATGCTCCGGTTCTTCTCGCTCACTAGGCTCTACGGCGAGTTGTATGCCTAAACTAACTTAACTATGTTCAACTTGACGAGCTACGGGCCGCTTCACTAAAGGTGATTTGATCTAGAATCGTTAAGGCGCCGGAGCTAGTTAGCGCTTCATGACAGGTAATGAAAACAGTAGTTTATGGAATCCTGTCCCTTCTTGCCGTTTCGATGGCTATTGGAACTGCTAATGCTGCAGTTTGTACTAACACAAATCTGAGTGCTTGCCCAATTCAATTTTTTGTAATAAGTTTTCCAACTGCACCACATTCGAATACACAAATTCAAATCGCGATGACGGTTAAATGCAATTGTTCGGGAGCTGCAAACATGCAGCTGCTCTCTGCTGACTCTCATCAAGTACTTGCAATGAAAAGTTTCGTAATTCAACCTCAATCCACTTACAGTGAAACCGTGTCCGTTACGACGCCGAACAAAGCTGGTCCGTGGCATTTGGACGTCGTGCTGGTCGTAGCCGGAAATACTCTAACCTGGGCAGTCACCGTTAACGTAGGCGCATAACTCCGATCAGCAATCACCAGTCCAGGGAATGTTACTTCGAAAATTTGCTGTCATTAAACATGACTAGCACGGGAGGAGCGATATCCGTGCGGAAGTGAGCAACAAGGCGTTCTTAGCAGACTAGGCGTTCCGAATATTTCTAGAAGCTCCTTCATCCTAGACAAATACACGATTAATTTTCTATACCAGTGCTATGACGAATAGTGTCTGAGGCTGTCGCTATGAAAGAGAATGTGAAGGTAATATTAGCAATCGTGTTTGTCTTCGCTGCAATGTACCTGTTCACTGTATTGCTACCATACCTTCTAGAAGGCGGACAGAGTGAAAACTTCCGATACGGAACTTTCCTGTTCCTCACAATAATCGGATTTATTGTGCTCATCCTTGTAGTGGGTAAGATTACTAAACGAAAACTTTGATCGGCATCGATCAGTTCAGGAGCTCATGTGTGCCGTCGTTTCCAAAACCCGATCGCGATCATCCCCGCCAAGATTACGAGAATGAATTCAATTAGGCCCATCGGAATCTGTGGTGGCTGTCCGAGTTGGGACGATGAGATTGAAGTGATTATTTCAGTTGCTCCGCCTGTGCGAAAATTGCTCAGTGTGATGTATTGAAGATATGAAGTGACGACGTGGATTGGTGTTCCCAGGTTAGCATTGATTATGGCGTCGCTGTAGCTGCTGGTCGTAAAAACGAAGTAGTAGAGTCCTTTTTTCGGTGCTCTCCATTGTAACGCGACAGAATTGGTTTGCTCGTTCATGTAGACCGCGCCATTTGCTCCAGGTTCGCAGGTGGTCGCGGAGTTCCATGTTGAGTATTGAGTGCTGTTCATGATGTAGAAGTTGATGATCTGAGTCGAAGTCAACGTTCCTACAACCTGTTGGGTAAAATTAGCATAGAATGGTCCGAAGTGGCCCTCATTGCAACCTTGCGCTCCACCTACTCCTGAAAGGGTAACTTGAGTTGCAAACAGGGTGGCTTCCTGATTCATCGTAGTAGTTACCTTTCCGACTGTTGACAAATTCATTTCTGTTATAGTTACGTTTGTGGTCAGAGTATTCAGGCTGGTTGTCGTGGTGAAGTTCTGACTACTAACTTGCGGCGTTAATCCTAGTAATGGCACAGCAATTAACAATAATGATAGGACTAAGCGTTTGTAAAGCATGAACTTCAACCAGGGTTGACGGGGAGGGTCATTTATGGATGCCGAATTATCGAAGGGATCATACGCTCCCTAGATTTGGATATTTTCGAACATGAGTTTCGCCTGTCGCATTGTTACCTTCCACGAAACGAGACATATTATTACTCCAACGAAGAACGTCGCCGCTGTTAATTCTATCGTTAGTCCGGAGAAGAAAGCTTCGAGGAGTATTGGAGTAGCGGTTACTAATGCGATGACTATTCCAAGAAACATTCCGATCATTGATCCCCAGATGGTTACGTATCGACTGCGTACGGTTTCACGAAAATCTGGGAATTTGGTCGCAACGTAGAGCCCAAACGATGCCTCCTCTAGTACCACGATAAAGCCCAAGCAAAGAAGCAGCGCGATATCGGATGCGGAAGGACTTACGAAGAAAGTTATTGCGATAAGCATCGCGAATGTGAAGGCTATGCCTAACAGAGTCGTGAGCAACATTTTGGCTTTTAGGAGCTGTTTCGGTTCTATTGGAGCAGCATAAATATTCCAGACGGCTTGGCCTTCTTGTCCGATGCTTGTCATTGAGAGGACTTCACAGAACACAGCTATTGGGATTAGGTAGAGCGGTATGGTTGCCGCAAGATTCGCGGATCCAGAGGCTGTGCTGATCTGCGAAAGCGATATCGCCATAGATGCAGCTAAGACGAAGGGTATGGCAAGGAAACGTGCCATCTCTCGCCTTCTGGTCAAGGAACGGAGATCTTTCCTGAAGATTGCGGACTCGGCAGATGTGATGCCTGGGATTCCTATTTTGGTTGACGTTGGTTGATATGGTTTAGAGTTAATTTTGATTGAAACCGGTACGGGTATCCAGTAACGTGTTCGGAAGTTTACTGCTAATCCGAATAGCACGGACGTGAAGGCTAACGATAGAAGTGCGAAGAGCAGAGGGAGGAAGAGGCCTTCGGATGCAGTTTGTACTGCGAGTGATGGCCAGACCACCGGAATAAACCAGACAGCCTCCACCGTTTGCACGATGGCATGGAGGACGTACACGATTATTTGTCCGCTAAATAGAAGTTGGAAAAATACTAGCACGAGGATTGTCAAGCAAAGGCGCACGATTATTCCTGAACGCCCACTTCTCTTATAGAAACTGGAGGAGATACGATTCGTTATAGAGCGGAGCATCTCCACTACGCAGGCTCCAATTAGGAGCGATACGGCGCTCATAATTGCCGATGCTAACCAAACGTTTGGTTGGCCGAAAAAGATCGCCGGCCCCAGCGAGGCTCCTAGGAATAGTGATGGGAGGAATGAATACGTGTATGCAAGTGAGAGTGTTGACCCAGCAACATATTCAGATGGAGAGATCGGGAGCCAATTGACAAGGTCTGTATTACTCGACTGAATTGATTGACTCAATTCTCCTAGGATGCCTAGAAGTATTACAGCGAACGAAGTCGCGGTGGGAATTGCTGTAAGACCCTGTATTTCCGTTCCCTGCAATGCACTCGTGAAATCCGACGGCAGGTAGCTTGAGAATGCGGCGTATCCTAAGAAGCCTAATACGCAGATCAAGCTCACGTCCACGACTAGTATCGTGTACGGTTTGCTTAACCATCGTGTGAATATTCTTCCTCGCTGATTGCCTCGAAGTTGGGATTTTGTTAGTACCGTGGCAAGTCTGTAGACGGCTCTTGTTCTCATCTCCAGAGTGCCTCTACGATTTCACGGGTGTCCGAGGTACCCGTAAGTTTGAGAAACACTTCTTCAAGAGTAGAACCTGTTGAGCCTGCTTTCGTTTTCAGCTGTTCTGCTGTCCCTTCGGCTATAATTCTGCCCTGGTACATTATAATGAGTCTGTCACAGATTGCTTCAGCAATTTCCAATACGTGCGTACTGAAGATTGTTGGAACGCCTTCATCTCTGAATTTGTGAATCAGTTCTTTCACTATTCTGGCTGATTTCGGATCCAGAGCATTTAGTGGTTCGTCGAGCACCAGAATTTTGGGTCGATGCAGCATTGCGGCTATAATCGCGAGCTTCTGTTTCATGCCTTGAGAGTAACCGTGAATGAGCTCATTTTCTCGACCTTCCAAATCCAGAGCTTTGAGGAACTCCGAGATCCGATCCTGCTTGACGGTGCGATCTAGACCGTATAGTTCAGCAACAAAGTCGAGATACTCTATCCCTGTAAGGAATTCGTAGAGTCGAGGGCTCTCCGGCACGAAACCGACGTTCATTTTAGCATTCGTCGGGTTAGACGCAACGTCTGATCCCAGCATTTGGATCGTGCCGGCGTCGGGTTTCAAGACTCCCACTGTCAGCTTCATCATAGTGGACTTCCCAGACCCATTTGGGCCCAGTAATCCTACGACTTCGCGACTCTCGACTGAGAAGCTTACGTCGGTGACTGCCTTCAGCTCGCCGAAGCCTTTTGATACATTGTTAACTTGCAACAGGTCCATTTTCAATCCCAATAGCGAGCTACCCCAGACAGACCAAAAGAGATTAGAAAAACTATCCGTTTCAGCTAGGTGAGCATCCATGAGCTCCGACAAGATAGAATTAAACGACTTGATTTGTAACGTTTCATTATGCGGGCGCCATGCAGAATGGCGTGTTGAATTGTTTGATAAGATAGAGTATTATTGCAATCGACATAAACCGAGTGTACCAGAAACATTAATGACAAAATTAGTGCCGATTGAAGCTAAAGCGTAATCGGTCCGGGTCAGGCCGTATTTGTAATGTTTCCGGTGAACCGCAGGTTTTAGGTACCTCTGAAATACAGTCATTAGTGGTGTTTGGCATGGTAGTCAAAGCATACGTTTTGGTACAGGCCCAGTTGGGACGCTCGCGAACTGTCGCTAAAGCAATTGCTAAAGTTCGTGGAGTTAAAATGGTACACGCGGTTACGGGAGTCTACGACGTGATCGCTTACCTAGAGCTATCGAACATGACGTCCCTATCGGAGCTTGTCATACGGAAGATTCAATCTGTGAAGGGTGTTGAGAGAACTCATACGGCAATAGTCGTGTGAGCTACTCACCCTTTGCGTCGTTCTCAACTGTGCCATGAAGATTCCATCGGCTAAGACCGTATTTTCGATCATAGAGTGTACGAGACATCTCTTCTTCAGTTTCAGAAAGATGACCGGGTTGTAGGTCAACCCCCATGAAACGCCGGATTGAGCGGGTTAGTTGGAGCGAAAATTCTTCGACGTTAATCGGTTTCGAGAGGTGTTCGTTCAGGGTGGTGACTGGACGCCATTTGCTCCGAACGAAATTTGACTCGATTGTTTCGCGGCTTGGCGAAAGCACTTGCCTCAGTGTGGTTGTGTCTGTGGATACTAGTATGGACGCATGCCAGAGGGCGTGATGTGAGTTCAGCGCGCATGCTGCTCCCGAAATTTTCCTGTCCCCGAGGTAAACGGAGTTGGGAAGGACGCATTTGCTTTGTAACCCCATACTCTTCAATGCGGCGATGATGTAGGATGAATTGATTTCATGTAACTTTGTAACTGATTCGCCTTGCCGTCGGTTGAGTATTGTGAAGTTAAGGTTACCTTCGTCATGATAGACGGCGCCGCCACCTGTGAAACGGCGAACGATTGCGATTCCATGCTTGGTGCACAGACTCGTATCCACTTCTAACTTCACTGCTTGGAAGCGTCCGACGATGACGGATGGAGGGTTTATCCAGAATCGTATCGTTGGCTGAAATTGGTAGTCAGTGCATGAGAACAATGATTCTTCTAGAGCTAAGTTTTGATTTGCGGATGAGTAACTGACTTTGAGTAGTCTCCAGTGATTGTCGATATCTGATTACCAGCTACGACTTAGCGTTAGTACTCGTTTTGGGATGAATAATTTTATTTCGCTTTTGCGAAGCAGGCCGCCTAATTTGGGTATTAACCCCACTCCGTCTGTTCCGAGTTTACATGAGACTACGTGTGTTGTAAGGGTTAGGGATTCGACTGCTACAATATCTCTTTCGAGCCTCGTTTCACGAATTGCGTAATCGAGTTGTTCTACGGTGCAATTGAATATCATGATGCGGTCTAGGCCAGATCTAATCCAGTTGGAAAATAATTCGGCCTGTGAGTCGGCTAGCCATCCCGTTAGAATCGGTTCGTCGTGGCTGATCATCGTTATTCGGACATCAACTTTGCTTCCGGGAAAAAGGCAGTATGTTTCCTGAATTTCCTTTACTGAGCTAGGGTTGCCTTCAGTTAATTGAGCTCGGAGTGAGCTAAGCCTCACGGTTACGTTTACTTGATCGGGAAACTCGATTCCTATGTCAACCTCGAGATCATGATTGAATCGAGTTATCTGGCCGGCGTATACTCCGTGTTTTTCGATTGTCTGGAAGTTCGAGTTTGCTACGGGAAATTTTTGTTTTATGAGTTGTTGGAAGATTTCTTGGTCAGCGCCTTGAATATCTATGGTCGCCCAGCCGTGTGGTGAGAGTTCGGTTAATTCCCATTTTATTGATAGGTTTCCCTTCAATTTGGAGAGGCTGTTTTGGAGGGTTGTCGTGAAGGCGGTTGTTGATGTTCGGCCTCTTCTTTGCAGGAGTGTAACTTTCATGCCGTCTCTATCTGCTGAGTTCAGCCTCTAGTCTCTCTATCTTTGACTCTAGTACAGAGACGATTTCAGCATTCTCAAGGCTCTCTAACTGGTTTCCGCATTTAGCGCACTTGAACGATGTCTCCATAGCTTCTTCGAAGGGTACTCGCATGTCGATGTCTGTTTTGCAGATGAAAAACGTGTGATTACGTTCGTAATCGAGTCTAGTCTTTAGTTTGTCCAAGGCACGTTTCTTTCTGCTTCGAATGAATGCGTCGAGTTGATCGGGTTGTAGTCGCCAATAAAATATGAACCAACCTGTCTTCTCGTCTCGGACTCGGGTGCAGGAAACGAGGCCGTGGTCATATAGTTTGTACAGAACTTTCCGAACTGTATTCAGTCTCACTGCACAGTCGTTGGCAATGATTTCGTCTGTGCCTTCGCCAAGTTTCTTAAGGCTCTTGATTACCGTAATTGCCTCGTCGCCGCCGAAGAGTTTAGCGATTTTAATCAGTTCCTCATCAAGTACTGACACAGGATCACCGTGGATATGATCTAAGAAGCGGTCTTTGCATTAATCCTTTATCAAAGAAAGTCCGCTTATGCGAGCAAGTTTTTTATACGAAGGTGAAGGGGTAGCGTTCCCGGGCCGCGAAAGATGAAAGAGACTTTAGCGACTTTCGGTTTCATCCTGTTCTTCGCTGGCTCGATGATCGATATCGCGGGTTCAACTTTCGTGACGGAAGGCGGTACTCCCGCTCCTGTCTATTTTCAGGTTGGTGTCATGGAGCTTTTGGGAAGCTTGATTTTTCTTATCGGAATCTACTTGATAGTGAAGACACGGTAAGTCTTTCCTTGGACCTAAGACATGGTAGGGTTGTTGTTCTGCGTCTTGGGCATAGGATTCCTCGAGATCATCGCATTACCACGCATGTCTGTTTGACTGCAAGGGCACTGGGAGCTGATGCGGTGCTGGTTGCGGATACTCATGATGGTCAACTTGTCGAGACGATAACACGTGTTACCGAGGATTTTGGAGGCAAATTTTCAGTTGAGAGCGGTATGCCTTGGCGGCCTTTGATTGCTGAATGGAAGAGGTCCGGTGGCGTTGTAATTCATTTGACCGCGTATGGTCTTCCCCTACCGAAAATAATTCGCGCTATCCGACAATCGCGACGTGATAAGATGATTGTTGTTGGGGCTGAGAAGGTGCCGGCGGAATTGTATCATTTGGCCGACTGGAATGTTGCGGTTACGAATCAGCCGATAAGTGAAGTAAGTGCGCTTGGAATCTTCTTGGATTGGTTGTTCGATCATAGCCTCGGGAAACAATTTGCGGATGGGAAGTTAACGATTCTTCCCACTGAGCATGGGAAAAGGATTATTGAGAATTAATCTGTTAAGTCAGGCTTTGTGTTTCTTTTAACGTGAATTATGTCTCCCAAAGTTACTCCTTCGGGGACTTCGGTTTTCGGCACTTTGGCGTCTTCAGCTTCGTGAGGAGTTACTAGCTTAATTTTCAGCTCATGTTCCAAGTCTCGGCACAATCGAAGATCTGGAGTCATTTTTCCTGTTTCAATTTTCTGAATTACTGAGACTTTGACTTTAACTCGGCCGGCTAAATCTTCTTGAGATAATCCAAGCTTCATCCGATGGCGCCTTACTTTGTTCCCATAGTCGTCAGCGATGTCGACATCATCCAAGCCCTTCGGAATTTCTGGAGTTCGACGGGGTATGTGTCTGGGAGCGATTCTGGTTGTGCTGGGTATAATTCGGGGAGCGATTGTTACGGGAGGGCGGGGAGGAGATTCTTCAGCGTACGGTTTCCCTAATGCTTGGCAATGGTTACATACGAGCATTTTAGCTCCTTCAACCTTTACTCTGAAGGCTTGCCCTACGATCGTTCGTCCACAAATGTCGCAATTCAAAGCTTTGATCCCACGGGGGGTTTAGTCCAACCTTAAATCGGCTTGCTGCTGTAAAGGCATTGCTCGATATTGATGAATCCTCCTGCTCAGGCGCAGCTTCGGAAGCTGATTGGGGTGGCGAACTACCAGTTTGGTTCACATACTGGTGAGGTCCTCTTCAACGAAAAAGTTCGGATCGTATGCTCGAGACGGACGAAACGGATTAGACATATTTCGAAGGGTAAGAAGCTGTTAGCCACTCTCAGACCGACTGATGGCTATCTTGCTCTAACTCTCTCCGGGGGTCAACTGTTACTTGATGAAATGGATATTCCACCGAACGTGGTTGTAGTACAAAGTGATGTTGCTGAATTCATCAAGAAAGGAGGAGATGTTTTTGCCAAGCACGTCGTATCCGCGCCTGAAAGCCTGCGGCCTGCTGAAGAGGCGATCGTTACTGACGAGGAAGGAAACTTACTTGGCGTGGGCGCTGCGCATCTTTCTGGGAATGATATGAAATATTTCAAACGTGGTGTGGCGGTACGGATCCGAAGAGGTGTTGACGCTAAAAAGCTTCGGAATATTCCGATGTCAGAGTAGCATCTGAGCCCTGAGTTGAGTGATATGCCTAGGGATAGAGTAGTGGTCGACGGTGTTTCACTTACGCTGGATCAAATAGTTGACGTTGCAAGAAAAATGGTCCGCGTAGAAATTGCAGATGGGGCCATTCAAACGATCAATAAATCACGTCAACTATTAGAGGAATTGGCTCGAGAGGGGAGAATAATTTATGGTGTCACAACTGGCTTCGGAGCCTTAAGCAATACTCGGATTGACTTAGATCAGCAGACGGAGCTTCAGAAGAATCTCATAAGAAGTCATGCTTGTGGTGTTGGTGAGGCTCTTTCGACCGAGGTTGTTCGTGCGATCATGTTGCTGCGGTTAAGCACTCTAGCTAAAGGCTTCTCTGGAGTCCGATTCTCCGTTGTTCATATGATTCAAAATTTCCTTAACAATGGAATTCATCCAATTATACCTTCGAAAGGTTCCGTTGGGGCTAGTGGAGACTTGGCTCCGCTTTCGCATATGGCACTCGCGTTGATGGGCGAAAGTGATGTTGAATTCCATGGACAGATTCGTCATGCTTCTGACGTACTCCATGAATTCGGAATGTCACCTGTATCTTTGACAATGAAGGAGGGTCTTGCGCTAAATAACGGAACTCAGATGTCTACCGCCGTTGCTGCCCTGGTTATTTACGATGCGTGGTGTCTGCTTAAAATAGCTGATATTGCCACGGCGATTTCGGTTGAGGCCTTGAATGGCTTCTTACAACCCTTTGATTCGCAGATCCACGACGCTCGACCCTACGTTGGTCAGATTGATTCGGCTCACAATATTCGAACTATTCTTTCTGGGAGTGGGTTGGTTCGGGATAACGTAGGAAATGGTCATGCTCAGGATGCGTACTCCCTGAGATGTGCGCCTCAAGTTCTGGGAGCTTCTCGTGAAGCCTTGGCTTTTGCTAAGCGACTAATTGAAGTGGAGATCAATTCCGCTACCGACAATCCGCTGGTCTTTCCAGATTCTAGAAAGGTCCTATCGGGAGGCAACTTTCATGGGCAGATAGTCGGTCTGGCGATGGATACAGCTTCTCTCGCTCTGACAATTACCAGTAACCTGTCGGAACGTCGAGTTTTCAGACTGCTCGATTCAAAACTCAATAACGGTTTACCTGCTTTCTTAGTAGGCTCAACGCAATCTCCAGGCCTGTCGTCAGGACTCATGGCCATCCAATATACAGCAGCTGCCTTAGCGTCCGAGAATAAGGTTATCGTACATCCGGCGACGGCAGATACCATTCCAACTTCGGCCGACCAGGAAGATTTCGTAAGCATGAGTCCATCTGCAGCACTCAAGGCTAGGCGAATACTAGAAAATACGAGGCAGGTAGTCGCTATCGAGCTTCTATCTGCAACACAGGCGCTTGAATTCCGCGATCGCACAAAATGTGGGCAAGGTACGCGAGCGGCTTATGTGAAGATCCGCGAGACTGTGCCAAGGGTAACGGAAGATCGGTCACTAGCTGACGACATAAACTCAATCTGTCGCTTGATTTCCGATAATTCTATTCTCGAAGCGGTAGAATCACGAATTGGAACTTTGAGGTAGGAGAAGGAGTGTTTATGCGATATTCTTATCCCGTTGGTCACCGAGCTTTATGATGTGAGAAGAAGTGGCGTACAAGGCTATGCGAGCGGCTCGAGGCGTACATGGTTCACGAGACGCGTCGAGAATGATGCAGAAGATGGGTGTTAAGATGGATGAGCTGCAAGATGTTTCACAAGTCATAATCAAGACTCCTTCCAAAGATATTGTGATAGGAGCGCCGAGTGTCACTCTGGTAACGGTGCAGGGTCAAGTGATGTATCAAATAGTCGGGGGCGAGGTATCAGAGATGCAACCGCAAGCCGAAGTGAGTGGTCAACCCGGGACAAGTGGTCCTCCTGAAGCTGATGTTCTGTTGGTGGTTCAGCAGACGGGGAAGACGCCAGAGGAAGCTAGAAAGGCTTTGGTCGACTCTGACGGTGATCTGGCCCGCGCCATACTTTTGCTGAAAGGGTAGTTGTTCTTTTACACGGCAATTGCGGTCTGATCTGATTCTTTAGCCATTTTTCCCTTGATGCGTTTAAGTCTAAAGAAGTCCTCCCGTTCCGCTTCTTCAAGGTGCATTTCAATGTAGCGAACTGTTGTTACGATACGTGGGATCACAATATAATCGAGCGAATTAACTCTCCTCTTGGTGGCGGCTATTGCTTCTGCAAGTTTCTTGACTGCGGCTTCGGCACTTGAGAGTTCAGCGATTGCTTTTATCGCCTCAGCCATCTTGAGGTATGCTTCATCTAACTTTATTGAAGTGTCGTAGGGGTCGTACGGGAATGCAGTTAAGGGTATTAGGTTAACTTGAATGTAGGGTATGGTAACTCCGATGATGTTACGGCTTTTGGTTTCGATGGTGAATCTGTCTTCAACTCCGACGGATGTCTGTTCAAGTTTCATGTATCCCAGGGCCATCTGGGCTTCCACGTAATCTTCGTAGGCTTTTGCGAGGAGGTCTTGAGCTTTCGCGCGTAGGGTATTAATTTCACGGACGAATTGGAAGAACTCAATCATCAGGGCGTCGAGTTTCTCTCTGAGCAGATCGCGTCCTCGTCGTGCTATGGCTCTGCGTTTGCGTAATGTGAGAAGTTCCATCCTAGTCGGGTGGACGCCTGGGATGAGTTCAGGCATCTAGGTTCCTGTTCCCGTTTGGTATTTCGGATGGAATTGTTTGATTGTAGCGGGGTCTATGCGCTTCAGTTCACTCTCCGGTAGTTCAGATAAGAGGTCCCAGCCTAGGTCGAGGGTTTTCTCAATTTCGCGGTTCTCGTATTCGCCTTGGCTGATGAATCGTTTCTCGAATTGATCGGCGAATTTCAAGTAGAGCTTATCGCGTGCGGAAAGTGCTTCTTCTCCAACTACAGCAACTAAGTCTCGGAATGCTCGGCCTTCCGCGTATGCATAGTATAACTGGTCGGACACTTCACGGTGATCTTGTCGAGTTCGCCCTTTGCCGATTCCTTCTCTCATTAGTCGTGAGAGTGAAGGTGATACGTCGATAGGTGGTGTGATTCCTTTCCGGTTAAGGCCTCTGTCTACAATCAATTGCCCTTCAGTGATATAGCCGGTGAGATTTGGTATCGGGTGAGTGATGTCGTCATCTGGCATGGTGAGGATGGGCATCTGGGTTATGGAACCCTTTGCGTCATGAACTCGACCTGCTCTTTCATAAATTGAAGCGAGGTCAGTGTATAAGTACCCTGGGTAGCCTCTCCTTCCTGGTACTTCCTCTCTTGCCGCCGATATTTCCCTCAACGCTTCTGCATAGTTTGTCATGTCTGTAAGGATGACGAGAACATGCATGTCGAGTTTGAATGCGAAATATTCAGCGGCTGTAAGTGCCATTCTGGGTGTTAGGATTCTTTCTATTGCTGGGTCGTCTGCGAGGTTGACAAACATGGTGACGTGCTCGAAGGCGCCTTGTTTCTCGAAATCTTCTCTGAAGAATCTTGCTTCGTCGGCCGTTATACCTATGGCGGCGAAGACTGTGGAGAATGGTTCGCTAGCTCCTCTCACTCTTGCTTGCCGTGCTACTTGCGCAGCTAGGCGGTTGTGTGGGAGTCCTGCACCTGAGAAGATGGGAAGTTTCTGTCCTCTGACTAGCGTGTTCATTCCATCGATCGCTGAGATTCCAGTTTGAATGAATTCGCGTGGGTATGTGCGCGCGTAGGGGTTGATTGGGGCTCCTTGAACGTCCCAGTATTCGTCTGGTATGATTCTTGGTCCGCCATCGATAGGGCGTCCGCTGCCGTCGAGGATTCTTCCGAGGAGGTCGCTTGAGACGGGTAGTTTGACGGTTTCACCGAGAAATCTCACGCTCGTGGTTGAAACGTCCAAGCCTGATGTTCCTTCGAAAACTTGCACGACGGCAATGTCGGATCGAGCTTCCAGCACTTGCCCTCTTCTTTCTTCTCCTGTTGGTGTGCGGATTCGAACGAGTTCTCCATATCCGACATTTCGGACGTTTTTCACGAATAGTAGTGGACCTGAGATTTGGTTTACTGTTGAGTATTCGCGGACTACGACTGACATTATATTCCCTCTAATTAGCAACCTCAATTTCTTTCGATAAGGCTTGGAATTGTTCTTCCATCTTGTTTTCAAGGTCATTCGCGAATGCGTCGAATGTATCTGATGGATGGATCTTCGCGCGAGCAATTTCATCTTTGGCTGGAATTTCTAGTGCTCTTTGCAATGGTACTCCTTTGTCAACGCTCTGCCTCATCTGGTCGTAGAATTTCATTATGAGTGATATCAAGCGGCAGGTCTTCTCAGGGGAGCAGTAACTGTCAACTGGATGTAATGCGCTCTGGACGAGGAAGTCTTCTTTGATCATCTTTGCTGCTTCCAACACAACACGTTGGCTTTCGGACAGCGCGTCTGGACCTACAAGCATAACTATTTCGCGGAGCTCCTCATCTCGTTGTAGCAGTGCCATGCCTTCCTTCCGTAGGGTAGACCATTCTGGGCCGATTTCAGATCGGTACCATGTTTCTAATGACTCTAAGTAGAGTGAATAGCTTGTTAACCAGTCGATCGCGGGGAAGTGTCTGCGTTCCGCCAATGCTTTGCTTAACGCCCAGAAGACTTTCACGATTCGTAAAGTGTTCTGTGTTACTGGCTCTGAGAAGTCTCCTCCAGATGGTGAGACTGCACCGACGACTGAGACTGATCCTAATTTGTTTGGATTCGCTCCAATCACCTTGACTCGTCCAGCTCGTTCGTAGATATCGGCTAGGCGTGAGGCCAAGTAGGCTGGGTATCCTTCTTCGCCAGGCATCTCTTCAAGTCGTCCGGAGACTTCACGCAAAGCTTCTGCCCATCGTGATGTTGAATCGGCCATCAACGCCACGTCATATCCCATGTCGCGGAAATATTCGGCGATCGTTACGCCCGTGTACATGCTCGCTTCTCGAGCGGCGATTGGCATGTTCGATGTGTTAGCGACAAGGAGCGTTCGTTCCATCAATGGTTGGCCTGATCGAGGGTCCTTTAGTTCTGGAAAAGTTTCAAGAACTTCTGTCATCTCGTTCCCGCGTTCGCCGCAACCGACGTAAACGATTACGTCGGCATCTGCCCATTTTGCCAATTGGTGTTGCGTGATCGTTTTGCCCGTGCCGAAGTCGCCTGGGATTGCTGCCGTTCCGCCCTTCGCTATTGGGAAGAAGAAGTCAATTATTCGCTGCCCCGTGATTAGAGGAGTATCGGATGGAACTTTCTCACGTGATGGTCGCGGAATTCGAACCGGCCAAGTGTGCATGAGATAGAGTTTCGTCGTGCCTTTGCTTGTCTCAACCTCAGCGATTGGATCATCGAGTGTGTAGTTTCCTGCTGGTGCTATGGACTTTAGCGTACCTGAGATTAAGGGGGGGACTAGGATTCGATGTTTTACGAGTACCGTTTCTGGGACTTCGCCGAGGATGTCTCCGCCAGTAATTTTGTCGCCTTTCTTGAGTAATGGAGAGAATTCCCATTTCTTACTTCGGTCGAGTGGAGTCGCTGATACACCTCTGCGAATGAACGCCCCGCCTTTTTCAAGTAATACCCGGAGTGGTCGTTGAGTTCCGTCGAAAAATTGGTTAACCAAACCCGGGCCAAGTTCGACAGACAATGGGTTCCCTGTGCGCTCAACTACTTCACCTGGTTTGATTCCTGTTGTCTCTTCGTAGACTTGAATTGTTGCAGTATCCCCTTCAACACGAATTATCTCGCCGATGAGTCCTATGCCGCCCACTTTGACGAGTTCGTACATTCGAGCGCCGCGCATCTCGGAGGCAACGACTACGGGACCAGCCACTTTCTGGATCTTTCCTGGCTTGAAACTCAATACAGGTTCCTCAATTAGAGCGAGGCTGACTACTGAAAGTTGTTACTTATTGCTTTCGTTCAGGTCTTATTTCGCCAAAATTGTTTCGGCGACGAGATTTCACAAGAAATAGTCCGATTAGTGCAGTTTCGATAAGAAAGACCACAATAGCCGCATACGCTCCTTCGGGGTAGAGATACGTCACGACCAGTCTTGGAAAGAATAGCGAGCTCGGAACTCGATGGATTGTGAAGAATTGGGTCGAGTATAGTAACGATGCATTCTCCTGCGTATCTCTTACGACCGTTCCGTAGTTTGGTACGCCAGATTGCCAATCCTTTACTATGCTTGTCAAATCCCACTCCATCCAAACGTAGGGCCCGCTCCATCCACCTTGGCCCGGAGGTATAATTGCAGTTGCAGAATGGTTTTCGGTCCATGGTGGCTGATCAGCCCAATTAACTCCCCAATCGGACCAAGGCTGCGTCAGTTCATAAACTCCGTACACTCTACCGGACGGATCACCCATTTGAGGTGGGGTGTCCGTTGTCTTGTGCCATAAGCGCAATCGTAGAGTTGCCGAAAGTATCCACACCTTTTGAGGTACAGTTGAGATGTTGAATTGAATCCAGCCTCGCATATTGTAGGGAGGCTGATTGTATGAAGTAATTTCAAAGTTGTCAGATCCTCCGTTATTGGCAAGTGGAACCGATTGCCAGGAGTAGCTGTCCGCCGTCGGGTTCAGATTTAATGACCGTACGGACGTCATCCAAAACGCAGCGAAGGTAGCGCCGTAGAGTAGCAATATCAGCAGGATCACATCTATTTTCTTCATCTGAAGTAACCTTCGCTTATTCTTTCAACAAAAACCACACTCATAAATCAAGATCTCCAAAGGCTAGCTGAATGATCCGAGAACTAGAACCACGATCACGAGACCCAGAAGAGCTGTTACGCCGATTAACAGAGTCGTAAGCCTGCCTAACTGTCTTGCTCTAAAAGCTAGGAACAAAAGTCCCGCTATCATCGTCCAGATTGCCATGTCAAGTCCGAATCTGCCCGCAGGAATAATTAATTGGTCTACAAAAGATCCTGTCATAGTACAAGTAACGATCTGGGTTAACCAAGGAAGAGGATAACCGTACTCCAGAAGCTGGCACGGATAGTTTCCAGTATCCAGAATCATAGAATAGCCCCTATACGAAACCAATCCCGTAGCGTAGGTTAGAAGAGCTCCAAGTCCAAAAGCTGCAAGTGTCGTTCGATATCTCGTAAGACGATGCGAGAACACAAGAAGTGCACCTAATGCGACTAAGCTTAGTTGGATTGGATAGTTGAACCAAAACAAGAAACAGACGCTGGTGCCGATTGTGAGTGTTTCGCAGTCAACGTATGTCCCTGCAGCCACAATTAGGACAATTGATATGCAGATTAGTAAAATGCCAAGAACAAGCGGCAATCGAAATAGAATCGACTTTGCGACGTTTCGTTTTCGCAAGTAGCCCAGACTCATTTCGCTTGCCAAGAGGATCAGCCGGCAAACAGGTTGTCCTTAATTAAAGCCATAACTCTTCTCATCAGTTGAAGGATGCTTGAAATTTGGTAAGTTTCCTGCAAGCATTGAGTGACTTGAAGAATATTCCTAGGAGTGGGTGGTTAAGTCATCGAATCTCCATCCAAGATGTGGAGTCTGTTGCGGACCACAGCTTCTCCACAAGTGTGTTGGCTATGGTTCTGGCAAACTTCGAAGTGAAAACGGGAAGACGTGTTAACGTTGAACGAGTTCTGAAAATGGCGTTGCTGCATGACCTTGCTG
>DASQZS010000137.1:0-6031 GCA_035638535.1 Candidatus Acidiferrum sp. | reverse complement strand
AATCATTATCACCGTTATGAGTTTGAGATTCTTTTCCGTAATTCCTTCTGACTATGAGATTTCGTAACTCTGCCTCTTTCTTTTTCTTCTTTGCGTGTTTTTCTCTTTTCTTCTCGAATCTTCCTATACTTTTTCGTCCTTCTGTTTCTTCCCATTCTCGACATACGTGATGCCCTGCTGCATTGAAATCGTGATAAGTTAGCTATTAACTGAGCGTCCTTCGCATCACAACATAGAACGCGACTCTTTCTCGTTGCACAAGGAAAGTGACACAAATAATCTAATTGTCTAAAGGACCGGACACCTATCTAACCACATATCTCGACGAACAAGTACTTTCATAGATACAAACACTTAAACATGCCATACGTCATATGATATAGGGTGGGCTCGACATGGCAACGAAGCAGACGATGGAGATTGACTACACAAAATACGACTTTCATAATTCTGATGAGGGCTACGAATGTAAGTTTCCGAAGGGGCTTAGCCGAGAGACTGTTGAACGCATTTCTAAAATTAAAAATGAGCCGGAATGGATGCTCCAATTCCGTTTACGCTCATACGACCATTTCCTTAAACGACCACTGCCAACTTGGGGAGGAGACTTAAGCACACTCAAATTTGATGAGATGGTGTACTATGCGAGCTCAACGGAGAAGAAGAGTCGCTCATGGGACGAGGTTCCGGCATACATTAAAGATACGTTTGATAAACTTGGCATTCCCGAAGCGGAAAGAAAGTTTCTCGGTGGCGTCGGAGCTCAATATGAATCCGAAGTCGTCTACCATAGCCTACGCGAGGATTTGGTAAAAAAAGGCATCATCTTCACCGATACAGACACGGCTCTTCGCGAGTATCCCGAACTCTTCAAGAAATATTTTGGAACCGTAATTCCTCCTGAAGACAACAAGTTTGCTGCGTTGAACAGCGCCGTTTGGAGTGGAGGTAGTTTCATCTACGTGCCAAAAGACGTTACTGTGGACGTTCCGCTTCAAGCTTATTTCAGAATTAACGTTCAAAACATGGGCCAATTCGAACGCACACTCATTATAGCAGACGAGGGAAGTCGAGTTCACTACATCGAAGGATGCACGGCACCCATCTACTCGACCGATTCACTGCATTCGGCGGTAGTTGAGATTATTGCCAGACCCAAGGCACAGGTCCGTTACACAACTATTCAGAACTGGTCAAACGACGTCTATAATCTAGTCACCAAACGAGCTTACGCCTACGCTGACGCCACAGTTGAATGGGTAGATGGAAATCTAGGCAGCAAACTCACAATGAAGTACCCATCAATATACCTGCTAGGCCCGAGAGCTAAAGGAGAAATTCTATCCGTCGCCTTCGCAGGTAAAGGTCAACATCAAGACGCAGGCGGCAAAGTCGTACACATGGCCCCAAACACCACCTCAAGAATCACATCAAAATCAATCTCGAAAAATGGTGGAAGAACCACGTATCGAGGGTTACTGCATGTTGCGAAAGGAGCGACAGGCGTGAAATCAACAGTCAGATGCGACGCACTACTACTTGACGAATTTTCTCGAACAGATACCTATCCATACAATGAAATCAACGAAGAAGATGCAACTATTACCCATGAAGCAACGGTGGGCAAAATTGGAGAAGACCAACTATTCTACTTAATGTCAAGAGGTCTCTCAGAGCAGGAAGCACTCAGCATGATAGTAATGGGATTCATGGAACCCTTCACCAAAGAACTACCAATGGAATACGCCATCGAACTAAACCGACTAATCCAAATGGAAATGGCCGGATCAGTCGGCTAAAAAAACTAAACCTCTATTCTCTTTTGATTTGGCCTCTCAGTCACGCCATAGCCGACTTTGAGCTCTGTAAATCAAAACCGGACTAATAGTTCAAAGACAATCGCGTATTTGATCTCAACATACTATCTGACTAAAGATACTCAAAACCGATGATCAGAACACCATTACGCAAGACATATCGTTAAGGGAAGCAAGTACAAGGTGTGAAAACAAGTTGACCGAGACAGCAAAAGAAACTCACATGAAGATTTGTTCTAACTGCGGCAAGAAAATCGAGAAGGCCCTTCTGTTCAAAGACTACGTTTTCTGTTCAGAGCAATGCAGAGAATCATTCACAGCCGCACGATGAAACCATACTGGCGAGCGGAACAAGAAAAGTTCTTCTGCGAGTTGGACTGAAGTCAATCGAGGAAGGTCGTAGCTTGACGAGACCCGAATGGCAGAAAAAACGGAAGAAAATGGCGAGCAAAATGGGCAAGGCGGAAGGCCGAGTAAGGTAACACCAATCGATGACACAAACTGCAAAAGGGGATTTCACATGTCCAACTTGCCATAGAACTTCCTACTATCTATGTGGGACTTGTGGCAACTGCAACAGGTGTTGCAATTGTAGTTCCCACACTAAAAGGTCCGACACAGAGGCTGGTTGATACTTGTCAAACATCGCCCATACGTCCAGAAAATACTATGGAGGCACTATTATTGAATGAAGAGTCCAACAAGAACGAGGAAGTGTACGAGGAGCGTGAGGAAGAGCACGAAGAAGATCAGCGTGAGGAGGAAGATGAGGAAGAACTGAAACGAGAAGGCGCTGATGAAAGTGCCGAAGAGGAAAGGGACGAAGACAGGCGGGAGCAGGATGAGGAAGAACACGAACAAGAAGTGACACGTCTGAAGAAACGACTGAAGAAACGACAGTCAGTAAAGACCAAGAAACCCAAAAGAAAAGCCCCAGCAAAAACAAGATGAGCGACAGGTTGGAGCTGAACGCATCAATTTTATTGTAAAGGCGTTGTCCCCATAAAACTAAGCATCCTCCTCGAATAAGTTAGGTTAGGGCGGGACGTCAGTATCCGAAATCTCTCGGAACTAAAGTTTCTTTCACATCAAACCTTTTAGCTGTCATGCTTAGCGTGTGTTGTCGTAGTGTGAATTGATGAGTTCGACCTCCGCAACTACGACGGAAAGAGTCATTCGGATGCCTACATGCACTTCGTGTAGTAGGACGATTCTGCCCGGTGAAGCAGCGGTCAAGTTTCCCTGTCCTAGTTGTGGAGAGGTGACGCTCTGGCGCTGCGAGTTGTGCAGAACGTTCGGCCGCCCTTATCGGTGTATAAAGTGCGGGTTCACTGGTCCGTAGCACCAGACGACTACTTGCTCCGTACGCACGAAAATCTAGGCTAATTCATTTAGTTTGGTCTCGGTTGAGGGCGCAGGTCCAATAATGTGCTCTCACAGAGAGCAGTGGCAGTGTGTCAATATGGATAGGGACCGTTATGATAGAGGTTGGGAGAAGCTTAAGGCGATTCATGGTGAGGAAGGGGAACGATTCGTTGAGAATGTCAAGTCTGTAGCTCCAGACTTGGCGCGCTTCATAGTTGAGTTCGGTTTTGGTGATGTCTACTCACGTCCGGGTCTTGACATTAAGACGCGCGAAATCGTTACCGTGGCCGCGTTGACTGCGCTTGGGAATGCGCAGCCTCAGTTGAAGGTGCATATTCAGGCTGCATTGAATGTGGGTTGCAGCCATGAGGAGATGGTTGAGGTTATGACTCAGTTGGCTGTTTACGCAGGATTTCCTGCAGCCTTGAACGGAATTGGACTTGTTAAGGAAGTATTCGAGGACGTTGATAAGAAGCGTACCTAATTCGATTCAGTCTGAAGCCGCGAATTTGCGAGATAATCTGCAGCGCTAGTGAAATCTACAGGGACAAGTGTTATGCCAGTTATGCCGGTCGAAGCGTAATCTTGGATGAGTTTAGGTATGTTTCCTGGTGTCGCGGTTAGACTCGCTATCATATTATCGCTGATTGCTTGCTGAGCCTTGCTTGGATCTTTGTTTTGCCAAGCCTTTGACAATTGTTCACTTTCAGTTAAGAATCCAGATTGTTTGAACATGCGGTTGTAGGATGCGGCAGCACCGTAGTAGGCGAGTCTGCGAATAATGGATTGGCGATCGCGCTGTAGGTCAAGTGAGAAGATTAGAGCGCTCTTGATATCCAATTGGTTACGATTCCTCCCGATTTTCTCGGCCGCGAGAATCGCGCGAGACGCTAATCGTTTCGCGTATGCGGGTGTCGCGCAATTGAAGATTAGTCCGTCTGCTAATTCACCTGCAAGACTTGAGATTTGTTCTCCGATGGTTCCGATGTAAATTGGATATGACACGCTGAAGGGGAGACGGAATCCCGTGCTCATCTTGTGAGTGTCATGCGAATATGCGAAGCGCAGATTCTGGATTGCGATACGTAACTGACGGAGCGGTTGGTTGATTCGTAAACCGTGCTTCTCGAGAATGTTGTTGGTGCTCACTCCTATGCCTAGGCTGAAGCGGTTTCTTGAGATAAGCTGAAGCGTGGCGGCGGTCATCGCAATAAGCGGAATGGTTCTGGTGTAGATGTTCAGGATCCCTGCCCCTAGTTTCAGGCTGTTTGTTCGCGCTGCTACGGCTCCGAGGATTGAAACTGAGTCAAGCTCAACGGTCTCCGGTAACCAAATACCTTCGATTCTTCCATCAATTTTCTCAGCAGCATTAATTATCCGCCAAGGATCTCGTTCACTCCAAACAGCAACGTCAAAATTCATTGTTTCCGCCAGGAGAAGTTATCTTATCGATTTGAGTACGAGTTGACGAAGAAGATGCGCATAGTCTCATCGACCACTTTCGTTCCAGAGCACCATTATGATACAGAGGACCTCATGCGTCAAATTCCTCTGCGATTATCGGAAGAGACGTTAAGGTCGATTCGGAATCTCAATGTTGAATCACGTAACTTTGCATATCCCATCTCAACTATTATAGATGGTTCCTTTAAATCAAAATTTCCAGACCGCTCATTTTATCAAGCGAAGAGAGCCGCCGAAAAAATTAGCCCGACGAACAGAATTGGATTTCTGATAGCCTCCGGCAACGCTCAGGATTACGTCTGCCCGAACCTTAGTAGTATGCTACTCCGACCTTTAGGACTGCGACCTGAGATTAGACACTGTACGCTTCAAGGATACGGTTGTACTTCGTTCATTATTGCACTCCAATTAGCCGAAGACTATCTTGCGAGAAATCCAGGTAACCAAGTTTTGATTGTCACTTCAGAAGTAAATTCAATGCTCTTCGCCTCCGACCTCAGAAAAATTGTTGACCAGCAAATGGAACTGAAACCAGGCACTCAAGAATGGGTCACGCTGGTTGAAACAGTCTTGTTCGGTGACGGCGCTGCAGCAACGCTCGTCTCAGATGATGAAGGCAAAAGTACGATACACCCTTTGCTTCACGTTACAAATCTCGAGCCCGAAGACTACAAACTCGGAGTAGCCGGATCGAATTTCTATCTCAGCTCAGAAATTCCATCAGCAGGAACCCGCTACGCACACTTTCTACTAGACCAACTACAACTTGACGCGAGAACGTTCGAGAAAATCATCCTCCACACCGGAAGCAAAAAAATTCTGGACTCACTGATCGCCACATTGGGATGCGAACCTGAAGTGGCTGCAGAATCTTACAGAGTATTGCGGGAGCACGGAAACCTCTCTGGAGCCAGCCTACAATTCATAATGAAAGAAGTCTTGAGAGCGGAGTGCTCTGCGTTAATGTTAGGTTTCGGTCTGGGTTTTCACGCTGGAGCCGCAGTAATCGAACAATCTTAGCCATACGCCTTGCATGGTTCGGCGCGTAAGCTACGCTGATGCGACGATATGTGACACGGAAAAATTAGTCCAGACTGGAGAACGATATGATTTCCGTGCATGGCCTCGAATTACGCCTGAGCGTGGATCCAGTTTTCAATTCAACACCTTGAGCGATTGGAGGCAGCGCGCTAAACGCGTCGACCGAAGTCTTCGCGCGTACACGCCTGCTCCATCAAACCCACCTTCTTTGGGAGCCCTTGTCCAACCCTGACGCTCGTTGCCGAGTGTCGTGGGTTAGAATGGCTGCCTATTTTCGGGAGAGGCTTCGGGCTTAGATGCTTTCAGCCCTTATCCTCGACAGCGTGGCTGCCCGGCAGTGCCCT
>DASQZS010000136.1:0-6918 GCA_035638535.1 Candidatus Acidiferrum sp. | reverse complement strand
AGTAGCGACCTTAACTCTTGGAAACGTAGCAGTTGCCGAACTCTCAGAAGGCGGTGTGCTTGTGACCGCTTTTGCTATCGCTCCGATCCCCGCGACAACGAGCAAAGCCGAGAACGTCACAGCTACTTTCAAAAAATTGCGCCTATTCGGCGACTTGTTTTCCTTACTCTCCGCGTCTTTACTGGACATCAGTTTAGTCCTTCGTCTTAGCTCTCACAACTAGCCCTATTACTACTCCGACGAGAAGCAGGCCAAGTCCAACTGCTACCGCGAGATCTGCGGGGATTCCGAGCTGCTGTTGAGGTCCGGATGAGGTTGATGAGGTAGATGGGGGAGATTGGTTGCTAATTGTAAGGGAATACCATGCTGAGACTGACTTAATGTGTGATGACTCACCCAACATGCCGTTCCAGACTGCGAAAGCTACATAGTAAGTAGATCCGACCTGAAGTTGCACACGGTATTGAGAATCCTCAGTTGTGAAACTTCTGGCCATCTCAACCGTCCAGGTCTTCGTTACGTTCGAGAAGGAGGTTCCGGCATGTATGATGTAGGGATCGGCATACGGGTCTAAGTTAGGAGATCCTGCGCCGAAACTGCCTCCGATTACGTAGAATCCCGTAGTGTTAGTGTAATCATCCTCTGCGAACGAGACATTGTCCGCCGGGTAAATCGGTCTTCCGCTGGGATCAGTGTAACCACCAGGAAAACCGGAGTCGCTCGGGCTATTGTCTGTAGGGTCTGATTGCCAGTGCCAAATTTCGGCCGCACCACCAGTAATCGCGCCAGCTGATCCAAGTTGCATGGCAGGCGATTGCTGCCGTTGGGAAGTTGATCCTAAGTACCATAGAACTGCGACTCGGTCGGGATAGTAATACGTGGAGTTGTAGTAGAGTTGGACCACGTGCGACGTATCTTCAGGATTCAACGGAAGCAGTGTGCCGTTACTTGCGCTATAAATCTCACTTGAAGATCCGAATGATGGGCCTACCTGATCAGGCCACTGAAAGAGAACATAGACATTGAACCCGTCATTCGCAGACTTGACGAGAACATATGGCGTGTGGCCGCCTCCGGGACTCACAGAGGCTGAAAGGGAAACATTCGTCCATGGGATAGCGTTCCAAAACGTTTCATTCCCTGGTGAGGCATAGTTTGGGGCGCCGCTGACAAGATAAGAGGTTATGTTGGTAAACTGTCCCTGAGCATACGCCATTCTAACATTAGCGAAAAACAACGAAGCTGTCAGAATCAAAATTACGATAGTAATCAGAGCTGCACGGGTAGGCTGGATCATGTGGATTGTTCTCAAGTCTCCTGATTCAAATCCGAACAATAAAAGTCAGTCGCCACTCTTTCGAGAAAGGGAAAAATCTAGTGGTGCGATGATTATTTGGTCATAATTTCTCGATGTGATGTTGGTTCAGTAGGCGTTTACCAACTACTGAATTCATCTTACTACGAGTACTGAGCACGTGGCATGATTGACTACTGCTGACGATACACTCCCAATAGTCATTCGCTCGAAAGCTCCAAGCCCGCGAGTTCCAACTACAAGTAGGTCAGCATTATTGCTGGAAGCAAAGTCCAAAAGAGATTTGACAACCGAGGTAGATTGCAGAATCTGCGCAGACGCTTTCACGCCTCTTGATCGCGCAAGATTTAGAGTCTGATCCGTCCATTTCTTATGCCATTTCCTTCTGGCCGTGGAAAAGTATCTTGGTCCAGCTATCATATATGGGGGATCTGCAATTACGCTCACGACGATCAACTGTGATCCAGTTTCCTTAGCGATCTTGATCGCGAGTTTTCCGGCACGGAACGAGTTCTTTGAACCGTCGGTTGCAACCACGATCTTCTTGATTTGATTAGATTTCATTATTTTATTCTCCATGGTCAGCTTATTGGTTTTGACTCGATGATGAATGCGTAGCTTCCGCCTTGTACATCGATCTTCAGGATATGTGAGGTCCCGGGCTGGAAAGTGGAGACACCGAGGTATAGAGTTGCGATGCCTCCAGGCAATATAGTAGGTGTTGTTGGGCCTTCCGTGTTCATGTTCCACTGGCCAGCTGCAGGAAAAATGATGTCGCTTGCGCTTATGGCAGGCCCCGGTAGTGAGATGATCGTAGGGTCATTAGGTGATCCCACTAAACCTTCGGTAAGCCTGTTGCCGTCATAGAATATGTCAGTTATCGTCAGACGCATGCTGCCGGAGTTGTACAGTGTTACCGAGGCTTGGATCAGATCTCTGTTGTAGTTGTAGTTTACTACACATAATGTCAGGGGGCAGAAAGCGGCTTCATTTGACATCTTTCGCTGTTGGAGCCAGGGACTCAGTAAGAAGCCTTGAGTGAACAACATCATTAATGCAAGAACGACGATCGGTGTGAGTAGAAGATACTTCGTATTCTTGTCGGACAGAATTTTTGATTTCATACCATTTAGCTTCCTCTATTTCTTGGAATTTTGCTTCTTTATTTTTAAGATCAGACCTATGACGTAGGCGTATGTTGACCAAACGCAGATGATGACTACCAGCACGATCGTAGCTAAGACCACACTAATCTGAGTGGAGACACCGACCAGTCGTGTGTCGAAAAAGTTGCCTTCCCCACCAGGTGGATTGTTAGTCTCACTGACGATGGAAGCGAAAACCGTGCCTGAGTTCGATGGGGCTAAGAATGCGGTTGCGTTTCCACTCTTGTAGATCCCGCTTCCGGGGAAGTACGCTTCAACCGCCATATCGCGAATTGAGGCTAACGGGTAGGCAAAGCGAGCCACGCCATTTGTGTCAGTTACATTGTCTCCAATGTTCATCATACCGAAGTCGGTACTAACGTAGAAGCTGACGATAAGACCACTTATCGGGTTTCCTGCGCTGTCAGTCACTCGCGCTATAATGTTGAGCAGAGAACCGGTGAGATTCAAATTTCGTAACGTTAACGTCGTGCCTATTATCGCTCCGGTTGATTGTTGGACGACCAACCATGCGTTCTGGAGGTTCTCCATCCCGACGCATGGAATAATGCAGTGGATAAGGAAACTTCCAGCTTGTCCGGCAACGAACTGAATTTTGCTAATCGGGTTCGCCTTGTCGAGTATTGCGGTCTGAATGTTGTAACCTTCGATTGCTATCTCGTGAGCGGTATTTACCGTCGAGTCGTAGACGAATGTTATCTCAACTTGATCTCCCTGGGAAACATCGAGGTTGAGCGTGTTGGATGAGCCATTGAATCCTTGGCTACTAACCATCACGGTGAATATTCTAAATCCAAAATCTCCGGTCGTTTGATTGGTTATCGTCACCGATGCTGAACGTGAAGCGTAACTCGAAAGGGTGGAAAATCCCATTCCCATCAGTGCGAGCAGAAGCAGAACAACTACGCGGGCTACGTTTCTGGTCAAAGTCAGATAGGCTCCATAGATTCCGCTATTTGCTTGAGCTGTTCGATGGGAAGATTCGCGAGTATCACGAAGTGTACCCCACCCTGCCACCATTGAAGCTGACTAGGCTCGTCTCTATTGTCGAATTCTGCGCCACTGGCTTCCCTTGCGAAGCCACTGTTCAAGTTGACTGTGACTCGCTTGAATTCATTCGGTAGATAGGTTGGTGGGGCATTCAACTTAGTATCAAGCATCTCCAGAATTGCAAAGCCCACGCCCGAAGCATACATAGACATTGTTGGAACGATTGGGTTAACGTAAAGCAATGTAACAAGTTCCCCGTTCTTTCCAACCCTGACGTCATCGAGGCTGCTTCCTATCGGGATCCTTGCTGGTTTTTCAACCTGAAACTTCACCATCGATCTTGTATCGTTGATCGAAACACTTTCTCCAAGGGTCGAAATGGGTACGGAAGCGTCAGTCGAGTTTTTTTTCACGTCGCGAATTACAGCGGTTGCAATGGTAGGTGATATGGAACCGAGCATGAATCCTGCTACCGTCATGGCTCCATAGCTCAGGAAGTGTCTGCGGGAGTCGACCGCCGAATCGCTTTTCCCGATCAGCGTTCTAGTAGGAGCAGAAGTAGGGGCAGGGTGGATTCCTGTTGAGCCTTCCCTATCTGTTGACTGGTCAACATTCTCCCAAATCGTGATTATGGGGAAGGTTCTGGTGAAGATTAGATAGACAAGTGCTACACCTGCGAATGAAGCTGCCGTAGTCGAGATCTCGACCCAAGTAGGTGAATAGATTCCCCAGGCGTAGGGTAGCTGGGGTATTGCTAGGCTTGGGACGACTATGTTGAATCGCTCTACATACATCCCAATATCAATTAGAAGCGCAGCTACCAAGTAACCTGTGATTGTCCTGGTTTTGGGTACCGCTAAAATGATCGCGGGTACGATCAATCCGCCTAGTATCTGGAACCAGAATCTGGGCCAGTAGATTCCCCAAAGAAGACTGCTGAGCCATTGTCCTTCCAAAGTATTTTGCCCTAAGACCTTGTACCCTGGAACCATGTACTCGTTAATCGTGAAATATATCAGCACAATGTCAAGCGCAAGCAGAAGTGTCGCAATGTAATCGAAATGCTTACGCGTAATGAACTCTTCAAGATGGTCGAATTTGGTTAACACTGCCATTACCAGAAGCACAGTAGCTACTCCGGATAGGAGCGCTCCGGCCACGAAGTAAGGTCCGAATATCGTGCTGTTCCATCCTGTTCTAAGCTGCATTGCAAAATCCCACGACACGATGGTATGAACTGAGATCGCGATCGGTATGATCAGGATCGTCATGATCCCGATTGCTCTTTCCAAGTATTGCATTTCAGCTTCTGAGCCTGTCCAACCAAGTGAGAGGACAGAGTAAATCCATCGCCTGAACTTTGAGACCTTTGTGAGTCTGTCCCGGCACTTTGCGATATCAGGTATTAATGGTAGGTAAAGGAAAATGGTGCTGCCGATCGTGTAAGTGCTTATGCAGATTAGGTCCCAGACGAGCGGCGACTGGAGCTTCGGATAAATGAGTAGATTAGTCCAACGATCAGGCCTCCCCAAATGAGCAATAGGCCACGTGAGAGCTGCGAGCAGAGATGCAAATGTCACAACCTCAGCAAGCCTTGTTATTGGTTTCCTCCAATCAGCGCCCGTCAGTCGAAGTATGGCGGACATTAACGCGCCAACGTGACTTATGCCTATGAAAAACACGAAGTTTGTGATGTACACGCCCCACATCACTTCGCTCCTAACGCCTAGTACGCCGATACCGCTTGTCACCTGGACGGCATAAGCGTAAACTCCCCAACCACATATGGCTAGGAGCACAGAAACTAACAGGTAGTAGCTATTCGAACGACGAGTTAGCGGATCTAGAAGCAGTTCGGTGTTGTCCTTCCCCATCAAGTAGAGCCTCCTTGGGGCGGGAGGTACAGCACTCGCGGATCCGTCCCAAGGTCCTCCTTCAATCTATACGCTCCTCTATCTCTGATCATCTGGGACAGACTAACCACTTCCTCCCCGTCACTTACAGCGTCTTGAGCAGCATCTCCAAACCAGAGCACCTTCATTCCAGCTATCGCACATGCTTCAACGCACGCAGGAACTTTACCGTCTACTACACGGTGTCGGCACCAAATGCACTTCTCCACAACACCTCTCCGATGGGGAATGTTGTAGTCTGGTGAGTACGGTATGCTCTTCTCTTCTTCAGAAACGGGAGGATCGAACCAGTTGAAGAAACGTCGCTGGTACGGACATGCACCTAGACAGATCCTAGTCCCTACGCATCTAAGCTGGTCTACGAGCACAATACCGTCTTCACTGTAGTAATTAGCGCCAACAGGGCATACCTTTACGCAAGGCGCGTTCTGACAGTTCTGACACGGAACAGGCATGAAGACGGCTTGTTGATCCGAATCTGTTGTACCGAATACTTGGATCCATGGTTGATAACCTTCGTATTCTGGTTCGCCCCAAGCCGGCGGAACTCGCATCTCAACCGTGCAAGCTTCGGTGCACTTCATGCATCCGTTACATTTCTCAAGATCAATTACCCAGATCCACTTCTTGACGCTCGGATCCTGGGCACTAGTAAGCTGGGTTGTTTCTGCTGCGGTTAAGGGCCGAAGGTTTCCGAGCATGCTGGCAAACGTCGCTCCTCCTGCTGCTGACGCCGCTGCAGCGAGGAATTTACGCCTAGAGAGTTCCATCGGAGCCACCAATCGTGCTCATGTAACAATTACGTAACCCAACATGTAGCCCGCTAATCCCATGCCCGGCCCGCACGGAGTAGTACAAATGTATGCGTAGACTCCGGGCGTACTGAAGGTGTACGTGAACACGACCATCGTGTCCGCCGGTATGGGGATGTTTACCTGCAGATCAGCGATGGAAAACGTATGGCTGATCGTCAGATTGGATATTGTCTCGCCTTGAGTGTACTGTAGGGCCATTTGACCAGAATTAGTATCATTGTAGAGTGTGAAAGGCACTGATACTTGACCGGTGAAGTTCTCATTCACTGCCGTGTCTATGTTGATGATAACAAATTTGATCGGTACACCATGCGACACAGTTATGTTGTTGTTCGGCGCGGCACCGGCGGTAGATGACGCGTTGGGCGTACTACCACTGAGGGATGCTGGCAAAACAAATGCGTCATAACCTGACCCACCATAATCCGGAACCACCTCCAAGTAAACGATGTTGCTCGATTGCGTGGCCGAACTGCTCTGCGTGGAGGTCATGAGAGACGATACGACACCCGCAAGGCTTCCAAGTTGTGAGGCGAGCTGATCGATGTGGCTATTTTGGTCGGTCACAGCGGTAGTTAGAAGAAAAGTTTGCGTTAACGATGCGCTTGCGACAATCAACGTTACGATTACGATAGCCAACATGACCTTGTTGTTCATGCATGGTCGAAGGCAAGGATCGTATTCTTAAGCATCGACATGTTTTATCATCTGTGAAAATC
>DASQZS010000135.1:0-10796 GCA_035638535.1 Candidatus Acidiferrum sp. | reverse complement strand
GATCGCGGATTACAAAACCCGCGTCCAAGAATCTTGCGCATACCAAACTTTCAAGTGGAACAAATTCTCCCGTTTGCCTCCTCCTTATGTCTCCAATTAGAACGGCGCAAATCCTGCCTTTCTTCAGTACCCTGTAGCATTCTCTCGCGACCGCATACATTGCATCGCAATATTCGTCAATTTTATGGATTTGCGAAAGGTCCTCTTTCAAGTCGTCGGTATAAGGAAGACAGTCGGCATAAGGCGGGTGGGCACATATGAGATCGATACTGTTATCTTTTATGAATCCAAGTTTTCGCGCGTCTGCCTGTTTGATCATTATGTCGCAGTCTGAGAGATGAAACCGAGGATTCTCCTTTGCGAGAGTTCTCATCCTCTTGATCTTCATATTAGTCATTTGAATGGAGAGTGGGTTAACGTCAACACCAACGAAGTTTCTACCCTCTAAGAAACACTCGATGGCTGTTGTACCTCCGCCTACGAACGGATCGAGAACTGTAGAGCCACGTTTTGAGAATCTGAGAATTAGGTTTCTCGGAATCTGTGGAGCCCAATTCCCTCGGTACTCCGAACTATGGAGACACCACTCCCCTCGCGTTCTGAATTGCCACGCTGTACTTTTCTCAAGTTTGAAGGTCTTTCTTGACGGACTCCACTCTTTGATTTCTTTCTTAGGTACATGTAATCGTTTTGGATTTTTCGTGCCTATTTTTCTTAGTTCTCTCTCAATAATAGCCCAGGTGAATAGCCTGCCGTATTGACTCATTATCCTACGAGAGCTATAGCCGAGATTCCACAGCCGCACAAAGTCATTTGTCCAATCCTTCCAGACCTTCGGGTGTTTCAAGTAAATGTGCGGTAGAATAGTTCTATCGGTCCATTGGCCACACTTGCCGCACTGAACTTTCCTCAGTCTCCCCGCACCATCTACTGTGAACTTTAAGGGAGGCCCGCCGTTTACCTCTATGTTGACGGCACGCTGATTGAGCAAGGTTACGGCTACTTCTCATCTACTTAAAGATAGATCTGCCGCTTTGAAGGTGATTTCGATGTTTACGACAAAGCACAGAAGTAATGCGTTTGTGCTACGACTTTGTTCGTTGGAATTAAAATTCAATGGGTCGTCCAGCCGTTCAGTTTTTCTCTGTCGATGAGTTTCCAAGTCATTGTAGACGTTTTGGGGTTTTTCGTTGTTTGTAGTCCTCTGTCTCTAAGTAATTTGACGAGGAATGGACTGGGTGTGCTGTTTGTTGGTAGTCCGAGTTTTTCTCGTACGGCGGGCCATGTTGATGTCCCACCCAGCTGAGCGATGACGCGAATTATCTCATCTGCCCGTTGTGCCAAGCTAGGACGAGGAGTTGACATTTCTGTTTGAGTTTGGACTTCCGTGAGTATGATATTTCGTCCGTGAAACTTCCGTCTAAAATGTAGCTTACCATGTCCCTCTTTTTCGATCCATTTCAGAAGTTCTGGGAGGTCGCTGCTGGGAACATACAGTCTTGCGCTGATGTAGGTCTTGTTTTCGATCTTTCTGTTCACTTGAATGCCCAGCGTCCAGTATCCTTCATTGTCAGACATTGCTGTACTTCCACGGTTCGACGGATCTCAGCAGCTCTGGGTTGCCTGTCAGATGAGCAACGAGGTTGATTACGAGTAGAACGGTGAGCGAGATGCAAAGATGAATCGTAACCCCTTCTAAGCCACGTAGAGTGAGGAACTTCATTCCTAGTTGCTCTTTGAGTTCAGAGAACTGACGCTCCACCGCGGGTCGGTAACCGTACTTTTCCTTCCATTCCGGGGAGTTACGCGGAACTGGGAGCTCAAAGTCGAGTCGACGACCCTTCGTGCCTTTGGGTTTGCTTCGACGATTGTAGGCGATTATCGGCTTCGCATGATGCGCGATGGTGGTGAAGTAGTTGCTTCGAGCATCGTAACCAGCGTCAGCGACTAAGTAATTGAATGAAATCTCTGCCTCTGACAACATTCGAATGAGTTTGGGGTATTGTGGGCTGTCGTTGTTTTTGCCCGGTGTAACTATGAAATCGATAGCCGATCCATATTTCGCTGCATGTGCAGTGTGCAGTTTCCATCCGAAGAATCTCTCGATCTTGCCTGTCCTAGTGTTAGTGCGAACTCCCCATTTTGCATCTGGATCAGAAGATTTTCTTCTGCCTCTGGCTGGTCGACCGTATGCGTCCACGCTTGATGAGTCTATCACCACGATGTCCGCTAGGTCAGGCAGCACTTGCAGCAAATGTTTCCGAATTTCATAGAAAATCTCATTGAAGAATGTTGAACCTACTCTTTTTCGAAACGCCGAGAAGCTTTGATGTCTAGGTGGCCTCTCAAAGCCCAGTCTGCGAGCCCAGACTCCTTCATTTTCGGCGAGAACCGCTTCTAGCTTTCTAAAGGACCGGATTTGTCGTAGATCTTTGAAGATGTGGGCGCGTATCTCTGGTTCGGGTGAGACAGGAGGTCTTCGCTTGCGCTGAGAATATCGGCTGGCGATCCTCTCGGTTACCCATGCGAGGTCGAGGTTCTCGAAGAGCAGTTGTATGGACGGTTCAGAGAGACTAGCTTTCTTACTTTTTTCTTGTGGGGAGTCGTCTACTTCCATGGTACGACCTCCTTTCATGATGTGCGAGGAAGTATTCTGATCTACCATGTGAGTATCACATGGTAGTTATGTGACATGACTATAAAATGATTGCCATTTAAACGCGTAATAAACTGAACAGCGACTACAACCGCATTAGCTTTCTATGAACCTCATGGACACGCTCCTGTATGACGTGAGCTTCGGCGCCGTTTTTGGGCCGATTTGTTCACTACGATCTGCAAAGACTCGGCCCTGATGAGGGCAGAATAACGAGCTTTGCTCGTAATGTTTCGCGTTTCGTTTTTTATTTGCTGCATGTGGATCACCAAAACGCTTACGCGTATAACTAGCTATTAAACACGGCCCAATTCAGGTGTACGTTTTACCCAGCGTACACCTGTACGCAGGAGATTTCTTCGAGATCTCTGGGAGACCCTGATCTGTGTGGTCCTAAAAGGATAATCGCTTAGGCCATAAGAACTCATCCTTCGTAAGAATTTTCCGACAGGCTATACTGATCTTGTGTACTCAATCTGATCGTGCCTCAGGGGTTTACGGCCGACCAGGTGATTGATTTCTTACGGAAAAGAAAGTAGCTGATAATGACAAAATCCGCAACGATGGCGACGTGCATGATAGTACAATAAACGCAAATTGCTTTAATCAGAACAAGCTCGACAAATATGAGGTACGGAACAATTGCAATACCCAGGAATCTCCACCCAAATAGTACATTCAAAGAGAATCTAGACAAGCGGTCACTTCCAGCAACGATGAGATAGACAAGCAAGAGATTTGTGACAAAATACGCAACAGCGAATAGCTCAAGAGGAATTCCGAAGACCTGGCTGTAATTGCTGCTCAGAACGGTCTCACAGTTCAACACAATTCCAGGACCTTGCTGCAGAGGACAAGCTGGGAGGGACTGCTTCAACGTATAGTAGATGACTACCACCATGGAAGAGGCCCAGAGTCCGAATGCAGACATGAACACAAGCAAGAGTAGTTTAGGCCAGCCTATTCTCATATTCACTCTTGTCTCCTGCTTGTGACAACTGACGCAAGACTCAAAGCGATATTTGCGAAAAGAAGTCGCATATTTAGAGTGAGAGCATCGTTCCCATCGAGGAAAAACAGCCATCAACAATTCAGTTTGCAGATGCCTCAATTGACGAGGTTTCTGCCCCCCGCGCCTGAATTTCCGGGAGGTCTATAGGTACTTACTCTTCGTGCTCATAGCAGACGACAAATCATGCACGACTACCAGAAAAACACCTGTCCGTGTCTGAAACAAAAGAATTCCGTTCAAAATTCTAAATATTAGTGCTCCAGTGTGACGGTAGAATTGTCAAAAGTGTGATTTGATCGTCTGTCTCATTCTGACGAGAGCATTATCGCAGAGGAATCGGTAGAGGATTCATTTGCTGCTGGTTCGTATGTTATCAGGGTTTTCTCTTCAAGTGTTTCTTGCAATTTTGAGATGGCTCTGTGAACTTCAGTCTCTTTCTTCGCTCCAGTGCAAACTAGTTTCCCGCTAGCAAAAATCAGAATTACGACTTTCGGGTCGTCCATCCGATAGATCAGCCCTGGGAACTGTTCAGGTTCGTACATAGTCCGTTTTAGTGAGTAGGTTATTTTTTCCAAATCGATACGCCCGCCCAAAGCTGCAGCTGCTACAATGTTCTGAATTTGAATCTCAGGCTTTCCTAGAATAACGATCCCGCCACGGTTGAGCTCGTCCACAACTTTATTGACGGCTTTGCGAGCTTTCCGCTCCGACTTCGACCCAGTACAGACCATTTTGCCTGAACTGAAGATAAGGGTGGTTGCCTTCGGCTTTTGGCTTCGAAATACTAATCCCGGGAATTGTTCAGGCCGGTACTCAACGCCAGGGAACACTCGAACAATAGAGTTCAGATCAATATTTTGATGGAGAGCGCCTGTCGCGACCACGTTCTCAATGTTAATGAACGTTCTCCTTCCTACCCGGGATGCCACTGCAAAAACCCTCGATGAAGGTCTGTAGCCTCATGGGAACATATAAGCCATCTTTAACCCGGCGCGTTAGTCGTTGGTGAAGGTTATGTTGAAGAGTCGATTTGCTGTTAGGACGAAATCTATTACGGTTCTATTGAATCCGTTGTCGTTCGTTTAGTGGTAGGTACTCGTGCACAATTCCAAATCCTCTCCATCATGGGGATGCCTTGCCAAAGTTTTGAACAAGTTTCCATCCACAAAATCGGAGTTGTGAAATACACTACCGTGACAGGATAGAGAAGTCAAGTTGAGAACGGGCTCATGGATTTTTTGGACAATTCATGGTTCCGGGCTCCATAACGAATCGACAAAGTGTAAGTTTGCGCTAGACGCATCGATCTCCTCTGTCTCCGATCTCTGAAATTAACATGATCAAGTTGAGCGATGAGAAATGGGATAGTGAATAATGGACGCGAAGTGATTAATACAGACTTTTGCAGATACACAGATCCTTCAGGGGCAGATCTTGGTTAGCATCGAAACGTTGGCGTTTTGGAAACGAAAGGATCTCTCACTCCCTGAAAAACAAAGAATAATCCCGTTACCGCCTCTCCAAAGCAAAGGTCTCGCTCAGATCAACTCAATGTCTGAAGAGGAAGTTGCCAGAGCAAAGGATGCACTAAAAGTTCTACTGTTAGAGAAACAAATACTCGCCTCAGCAATCACCACCATCTTCGAATCAGAAAGCAAGGGCATCATCAGCCAAAACGAACGCGACCACCTTGTGGAAAAATATAAGGTCGATCTAACCAGACTTGAAAAAACGATCGAAGAAAAACAGAAAATCGTCGACCTTCACGATCTCGAAAACGCACGCAGAGAACTCGTCAAAGACTACAAGTCTAGAATGACAGAAATAGAGGCCCGAATTGAAAACTTGAGGTCAGGAAATCGCCCACGCGACCCAACTCCTCTCGTGCCTACGCATATGCCCGCTCAAATCATGCCCGTAACTCGAATCACTGAAACCCCTCGAATTACTCTCCCCGTCCACCATGTCGAAACCGAAACTACCGACGCTGAGAAGCGCATCGAACAGATTCGAACAGAAATCCTTCAAGCTATGGATCGTCTTGAACAAATAGAAACGGAAGGATGATTTTGCCCTGGATTGAGGACGCCAAACACAGGGCAGTCCTCAAGGCTCTAGAGCCCATTAAGACCGGCTGGGTAATCGGCCTTGGAAGCGGCACCACCATGTCCTATGCCGTTAAGGAGCTCGCAAGACTCCGACGTGCGAGACACATCGAAGTCGTAGTCGTACCAACATCATACCAGATTGAAAACCTTGCAATTGCGCACGGTCTTACCATCAAAAGCATTAACGAAGTCGGCACTATCGATTACGCGATAGACGGCGCAGACCAAGTCCAGCAAGGATCACTGAACGTCATCAAAGGCGGAGGAGGCGCAATGCTGAGAGAGAAAATAATTGATTCAGCAGCCCAAACCCTCATCATTGTTGTGCACACGCCAAAACTTTCGAAATATTTGGGCGGCAACCAAACTGTTCCTGTTGAGATCCTCCCCTTCGCATACAAATATGTTCAATCACGAATCATAAAGCTCGGGGGAAGAGCCAAGCTACGAGAGAGTACAAGCAAAATGGGACCAGTCATAACTGACAATGGTAACTTCCTACTTGACGCAGACTTCGGACTAATACAGAATCCTGAACGATTGGAACGCAGGCTGAAAGCTATTCCCGGTCTACTTGAAACGGGACTATTCCTCAATATGGTGGACAAAGTCTACGTGGGATCGATCAACGGAGTAAAACTGCTTACTGCGAAATAGCTCTAGCTGTTCAAGAGAAAGTTCTACGTAAACCCAAGATAACCTTAGCGAGTGGTGCCGGGAGCGGGGTTCGAACCCGCGGCTTCTGGGCCCACAGCTCTCCAGATTATGAGTTTCGTCCCTAAGCCTGGCTGGCGCTCTACCAGCTGAGCCACCCCGGCGCGAACCACAAGGCCTCAGTTCCATGTAAAAATGTTCTCTATTTTATTTTTGATGAGCAGAGATTAATTCAACAAGTATCTAGGTGCAGCCAAGGTTCTCTTCACATGGAATTCAAGTATCTCACTCTAGACGATTTCAAGCTCCGAGACAAGAGAGTGCTCCTGAGACTTGACGTTAACAGCCCCATAGAGCCTGGTACCGGTAGAATCCTTGACGATACGCGAATTGTCGCAGCCAAACCCACTTTGGGGGCGTTAACTGATTCCAAGGTTGTAATCCTCTCGCATCAGAGTCGACCTGGAAAGGAAGATTTCACTTCGCTAGAACAACACGCTGCTTTGCTTCAGAAAGCTTGCACTCAACACGTCAAATTTATCGACGACGTTATGGGCTCGGCAGCGAGAGCTGCAATTCAAGAAGTGAAGAACGGCGAAATCCTGGTTCTAGAAAATGTCCGATTCTGTTCAGAAGAAATTCTGGAAGATGATGGCCGGAAACTTGCGAAGACTAATCTCGTCTCTCGGCTATCTCCACTCTTCAACGTGTACGTGAACGACGCGTTCGCAACCGCTCACCGATCCCAAGCGTCTCTGGTCAGTTTTCCATACTTACTTCCTTCGGCGGCTGGCAAATTGATGGAAAAAGAACTCGCTGCACTCAAACGGTTACTGATGGAACCAGAGAGCCCCAGCACCTATATTCTCGGCGGTGCAAAGGTCGAAGACAAAGTGCCCGTAATAGAGAACATCCTATCCATAGGAAGAGCAACCAACGTTCTCGTAGGCGGAAACGTGGGGAAAATATTCTTGAAAGCTACCGGCGTCAAATTCAACGAGAGCGATGAGACATGGTTGGCGAAGAATAGTGACCAGGTGACGAAAGCACTAGATATACTCAGAAAACACAAGGACCGTGTTGTGATGCCAGCGGATTTCGGCACAAGGTCCGGTAACCGACGTCGGGACGTCAACGTAAATGAACTCAACCAAGCCGGAGTTGGGCTTGATATTGGCACAAAAACCATAGAAAATTTTACACAGATCATACAGCGATCCAAGACGATAGTGGCAAGTGGTCCGATGGGGGTATTCGAGCAAGATGGGTTCGAGCTTGGGACCAAAAAACTCTTGGAAGCAATGGCTGAAACCAACGCATTCGTGGTCATAGGCGGGGGACATCTTGCAGGGTACGCAGGAATCTTACATATCGGTGAAAAATTCTCACACGTCAGCACAGCAGGCGGCGCAATGCTTTCGCTTCTTGCAGGCGAGGAACTGCCTGCCATAACCTCACTTGAAGAATCAGCTAAGTTATATGGGAAGAATTGTTAGTGAGAATTTTAAGCACCTTCGACCAATGAATCTTAAGATGCCTCGGTGGCTCAGCCCGGTAGATGTCGAATGACAGACACTGGTAAGCAGCCGCCTTGTATCAAGGTCCAAGAGAGCGGCAGGTCGCGGGTTCGAACCCCGCCCGAGGCTCCAACCAAATTATTGCGGTAGGTGCTGCGAGTTGAAAATGAACTGTATCCTCTTTGACAGCGATGGAACCCTGGTTGATTCACTGAAATTAATCGTTACTGCTTACAATTACGCCGTCGAACCCGCATTACACAGAACCTTCCGGGACGAAGAAGTTGCATCTCTATTCGGGCCTCCTATGGAGAAAATCTTTTCGACAGTCCTACCGAAGTATTCAAACAACGCAATGCTTCGTTATCACGAATACTACCGCGAGCACTTCCATCATTATGCAAAGGTCTACCCGGGTATCCAGGAGCTAGTAACTTCTCTTCATGACTCCAACCAACCTTTAGGGGTCGTAACTGGTGCAGGTAAAATGGCCGCCGAGCTGACTCTCGAACTATCCGGTTTATGCTCCTCCTTCAAAACCGTCGTCACAGGGGATGATGTTAACCGACCAAAACCTGATCCTGGCGGCCTTCAACTAGCAATCCGCAATATGTCAGCACTGCCTCACAGAACGATCTACATCGGCGACAGTGTAGTCGACATCCAAGCCGCAAAGAATGCAGGAACCATGTCGGGAGGTGCACTTTGGGGATCACGACACCCTACAGAACTGCTCAAACTAAATCCGGACTTCCTATTTCACAAGCCCTCAGATGTCCTCGAATTGTTAAGCATTTGAATTGTTTCCTATTGGAATGGTGGGGGCGGCCGGATTTGAACCGGCGACCTCTCGGGCCCAAGCCGAGAATCTTAGACCATGCTAGACCACGCCCCCGTTAGATTTTAGTAGGCTGCTGGCCTCTGCCGCACCTATTGTCAGTGTCTCTGTTCCTTGACGGTTTGATGATCTTAGGCAACTATCGTTGCTGACTGGTCCGTTGCTTTGAGGCTGAGTCAGGCACCTTAGTTGGCATGATCAAGGCTGCGCAGCTAGAGGCTTACAGCACACTAGATAAGTTTGTTTCTTGACTGATGATGTGGTGGCGCCTAATCGATATTAACTTGACAAATTGGGCGATTTTTCTTCGCATAGTTCTACGGTTATTCCGCCGGTTGTTTCTGGTCTAGTGAGGATTATTTTCACTCCGTGGGCTCCAATTCGTGGTTTCTCCTGATCGAATAGGACGCCCTTCTTTTTCAGTCTTTCAACGTCTGCATCAATATTGTCTGTGGACAGAGCCAGGTGGTGAATCCACTGGCCGCTTTTTCGTAGGGCTTCTCCTAACGGTGTGTCTGGGTCTAACGGTTGAAGTAATTCTATTTCGTCATTGCCTACAGGAACAAATGCGACTTTCAGTTTTCCCTCCATGGCATCCTTGACGACGGCGGGCTTCAGCTGAAAGAGCTTATCAAACAGCTCCAGGGTCTCGTTAAGGTCTCTGACAACAACGCCGACGTGATTAATACGATTGAACATTTCGCCTTCTCATCCTTATGCGCAGTAATCCGTGCTGATTGTAGATGTGCATGCCTATTACACTAAAATCAACTTTTCCGGTGCGATACTACCATTATCACTGTGAGGAAGCGGACTCTGCGTTGTGTCATTTGTCCAGATGCTGTAGTGACTCTTTGATGGCCAGCGTCAGGTCCTCTATGTCTTTCTCTGTGTGGGAGTATGAGAACCCATGATGGTATATGTGTCTGGGTAGAAAGCGGATGCCCTTGTCTTGCAATTGCTTTTGGAGCTTCAGGAATTTCTCTCCGTTTCCGTTGTCTGTGGAGAGCGCTTCTCTGAAGTTGGTAATTTCGTGGTCGGTGAAGTAGAAAGTGAATTCTCCTCCGAGTCCGTCAACCCTCAAATTCACATGCAGGTCAGCGGAGATTTCATCAACCTGTTTCTTGAGCTTGTCAGTTAGTTTGTTCAGGTGGTTTGCTACTCTCCCATCTTTTAGTTCAGCCATGGTTGCTTTGCATGCTGCTACGGCTAGGTGATGGGCATGAAATGTTCCTCCGTAAATGACGCTTCCAAATCCTCCGACGGAGCCTTTTTTCGTGTCAGGGCCAGATGTTTGTAGGATATCTGTTTTCCCGACTACGGCGGCGATTGGATAACCGTTCGCGATCGCTTTTCCGAATGTTGAGAGGTCCGCTTCGATGTTATAATATTGTTGTGCGCCCCCAGGTGCACCGCGAAAGCCGGTAATCACCTCATCGAAAATTAGCAGGATGTCGTTGTCTTCCGTAATTTCTCGAACCGATTTAAGATAGTCTTTCTTTGGCATTATCGCTCCGCAATTGTGAATGATAGGTTCAATGATTACGACAGCTAGTTCTTTCTTGTTCTTCTTAACCACGTCCTCCATTGCATCACTATCATTGAACGGCACAACCAGCGTGTTCTTGATGATGTCTTCGTGCACGAAGCCAGCTGACTCCGGAATCGTGTTAGGCGTCTTCTCTGGTCCTGCCTTATCTAAGGGGGGTCTGTAACTAGCACAGACATAATCGTAGGTTCCGTGCCATGCTCCCTCGGTTTTTAATAATTTCTTTCTTCCAGTGTACCCTCTGGCCATTTGTATCGCTGACGCTACGGCGTCAGAACCTGATCCTGCGAATCTAGCCATCTCTGCATGAGGGACGATCTGCACCACGTCTTCGGCCGTACTCACAGTTAGTTCAGACTCATATCCAGCCGCCAATCCCGACTGCATTTGCTTCCTTACTGCTTCGTCTACTTTCGGGTAGGCGTGACCGAGCACAATGGCTCCATGGTTAACGAAATAATC
>DASQZS010000134.1:0-8216 GCA_035638535.1 Candidatus Acidiferrum sp. | reverse complement strand
AGTATCGAAATAATACCATTCATCGTTTTCGCCTGCGATATACTTCCGTAATTTCTTATTCCAAATCCTATCACAAATATTTACGCAGTAACTACCCCTATAATATCCAATGAATACGAAACCTCCTCCTGCATGATTCTTTAAGTTGCCACAAATTCTGATGCCTTCATCCTCATCCAAAGCATCTATGAAATCGTACAAATCTTTACGATTCAAGATTGGTCGTTCCGAATATTGATATGAATCCTTAGATCGATGCTTGGATTTTTTACTCATATGTCGGGTCGTCTCAATTTTTGAATTCATAACTGCATTACTGCCCTAAAGAGGTTTGAGATAGCGCACGCGATTAGAATCAATGAACACCTAGAAGTGTTGACCTTAAGCTAATTCGATCTTTTCATGGGCTCAATTTGTCGTACTTCTTTCGGAGGAAATTCCTGTGTTTGTATCATCTCTACCAGTATATTCAGTTCATCTTTGGCTCGCCTCGCCATTTTCTCAGTTAGATATCGTTTCTCTAACGCGGCTGCAAGTTCATTCTCGTCAAGAATTAGAAACTCGCTCTCTGCCGAAATCCAAAGATCCAGATAAAGATCTGTAAGTTTGACTGTTCGTGAGCAATCCGCTAGCAATTTGGGAACTGGTTGGATGATATCACAGTAATAACCCAGCCACTTTCCGGACCGGTCATAAAATTTTCCGATATCGTACCAGCGATTCTTGAAAATGAACCAGATGGCCAAATATCCGTTGTCCGCGATGATCTTTCCAAAAGCGATTGTGGGTTTCGTTGTCGTAAGTCGACTTTCGATTGTAAGCATACTACGCGTTTCGCCGCGCAGCAGTCCTGGGTACTCACGTATCTTATCTGGTAATCTATGATACACTATCGCGATTTTTCTAGGTAAATCATTGTTTCTAGGAGTTCGCACCAAACAAATCGGGCCCTGGAAAATGCGTCAAATACGGATAAACTAGGGATTGAGTGGCAACTTTTGAATAGTCCGGTCAGAACCAGCCAGTGTTAGGTCTTTCGAGGGAAATGATCCAAGGTTATATTTGCCGATCTTGATGTGTTGGACGGAATGATAAGCACTCGGGCGACGATTCATGGCCACAAAAGAGAAAGATGTCTTTTATCTAAAATTACAGTGGATCTCATCCAAGGACGAATCGGAACGGTCAAAATTAGCGGCTAAAATAAAACAGGTGCTCACAGAGCAGAAGTAGGGATTAGCTAAGATTCTGTTCTAACTAGATAGGTCCGACCCATATTGTCTGCAAACCAGCGCCCCAGCGGCGTAACGGCGCTTGCAATCCTTGAAATTTCCTTAGGAGTACTACTCTTCACTGGATTCATGTTCGCATTCTTTCCAACACTCACCGCTACTCACTCCCATTTCAGACCCGTTGCCGGAACCGTGCTTCTAGTATTGGCCGCAGTAGATTTCATCTTAGCCTATTTCTTGTGGAATGGCAAGAGTTGGGCTTGGACTACAGCAATGATCTTCGCGCTCGTCGGAATCGTCTTCTCCGGGTATATGCTATTCATAAGACCTGCTCTAGGAGGGATGGCGTCACTAATCATAGAAATCCTGATTCTGTATTACCTGTTGCAACCAAAAGTACAAAGACACTTCAGAAGAAGCAAACAGCTGCAGGATCGAGTATAGAATAATGGTAGTTCACAAATGTCAGAAAATCAAGTATCGCTCCACTCAATAAAAGACGCGAGACAAAGAATCGCCGGCGTCATTTACAGAACACCACTATATCTTTCACCCCGCCTCACCAACCGAACCCATACCAATGTGTTTCTTAAGCTAGAATCGTACCAACCGACTCGAGTCTTTAAAATCCGTGGCGCGGCTAACAAAATTCTCAAACTTGCCCCCGCCGAACGAGAACACGGACTTGTAGCCGCCTCATCTGGAAATCATGGATTATCCGTATCATATGTAGCGAAGCTAGTCGGCGTTTCCGCCACTATCGTGGTGCCAACAAATGCGGTTGAGGAAAAAGTTGGCATAATCGAAGAATACGGGGCGCGTGTAGTCAAACACGGATTATATCACGACGAACGAATGAGCAAAGCACTCGAGATTCAGAAAGCTACTGGAGCAACGCTCATTCATCCGTTTGATGACCCGGACGTGATCTCAGGACAGGGCACGATAGGTCTCGAAATTTGCGAAGATCTACCAAACGTTGACACAGTTGTAGTGCCGATCGGTGGAGGAGGACTAATCTCGGGAATTTCAACAGCCATCAAAAGCCTCAATCCTTCCGCTAGAGTTATCGGAGTAGAACCTGAGAAAGCATCATCAATGTATCAATCAATGAAAGAAGGGAAAATTGTCCGATTAACCGATACGACCTCAATCGCAGACGGTTTAGCCGCTAGAGAACCAGGCTCACTTACATTCGCAATATCTAAAAAGAATGTTGATGAAATAATTCTGTTAACTGAAGAAGAAATCGAAAAAGCCGTCTTCGACGTGATCAAAGAATGTCACATCATCGTCGAACCTTCAGCGGCAGCTGCCATTGCAGGATTAGCTAAAATAAAACCGCGAAAGGTCAACGAGAACGTGGCAGTTGTTGTAAGTGGTGGAAATATTTCAAGAAAGATCTTAGCCAACGTACTCTCTAAGAATGCTTAACCTCGACCACATATCGCTATGCGGCTGCTACGTGAACGAAGATTTTCGCGTCATCAATCAAATTTTGGGTTTTGCAATATTCGTTTGGTTGATGGGCCATTTCTTCCAATGTAGACCAAACTGCCGTGGAATGCCTTTTCGTCTGAAGTATAGTGCGACAGTGACGCCACCAATTCCAACAGGCCTCGCATTAATGCCCCGCAGCTTCTTCAGCGAAATTCTCAGCCTCTCCACGACTTCACTATCAGGAGACGTCGGAGCGCGCTCATATTCTCCCTTACCGCCCCCGTCAGGGTTTACGGCCTTAATCTTCAACAATTCCACCACGAAGGCAATCATTTCGTCACGAAAGCTATCTACCGAGTTGATCAGACTATCTAATGTAGACATGAAACTCACGTTAACTCAGAACCGACGTTGGCATAAAGATAAAACTTAGCCAACGCAACTACCTGCACTCAAAATTACAGCACAAGCTCTTCGTCAAGTGAATTAATGTGTCCTTAGTCTTCGACCTCAACTCACTAAAACCGCGTCTCACTCAGCAGTTGCCTCCTTCGAACTCATCGAATGCTGCAATCGCAATAATCATTCACGCAGAGCCAACCGCCTCGGTACTGTTGATCAAGAGAGTTGAACGCGAAGGTGATCCCTGGTCAGGTCAAATTGCCTTTCCAGGAGGTCACAAATCGCAGGTCGATCCCACACTACTAGAGACTGCCATGAGAGAAACGAGCGAAGAGGTTGGAATCAAACTCGAACTGCATCATTTGCTAGGAATCCTCCCAAGTCTACCAACCCATACTCGACGAGTACAAGTCACGCCTTTCGTATTCCAGCTCAAAAGTGAAGCTCGATTGAGCCCAAATTATGAAGTTGCCGAAACATTCTGGGCGCCTCTGGCGAACTTAATACAAATCGAACCAAGCAAGTCTGAAGTGGAGACTAATGGGAAGCAACTCAGCGTAGAATCATATGTTTATCGTGGTCACATAATTTGGGGACTCACCTTCAGAATCCTAAACCTTCTCCTTAACAAAGAGAGGGATAGATAGGACTCAAGACCAGCTCAGGCGAAACCACTTATGTTAGCTGTCCTCACATGTCCAGTAACTACTTAGTGTGCATTGTGAAGAGAAAATGCCGTCAGAAATCAGTAACGTGACCTTTGTAAACCGCATATTCCAAAACCTTGAGCAAGCGAATCAAAATGAGATCGAGTCAATCTATCACGACATAATGAGTTCAGGCATAATCCTGCCTTCCGGCGAAGGAAGATCGAAAGGCGCTCTCAGTATAGCGTGCAGCGAAATGGCAAAGATGCGCGGTGGGAAACTCGTTCTCGATAGAGGAGATATAGGCTTTCCAGGACGCACTCTCTACCAGGCCGCACCAATTCTGAAACAAAGATTCGGCCAGGTCTGCCTGCTAATTAATTCCGGAAGTGGGAAGTCACTAATGCCATTGTTAGATGCACAACAATTGGCCATGTATATTGCGAACCAAGGTAATCCTAGGGACTTCCGAATTGACGTAGTAACTTCGGAACGGGATTCACCTATGGGAAAACTTGGAACAAGATATGGGAACGTACTTATCCTTAAGGGACGTGAACCTGAAGAGAGTCCTTCGGAGTCCAAGGAATTCAGAACAACAGGAATTCTCGAAGATTTATTCATACTTGGAACTGGAGTTCTCTTTCATTCTATGGCTGAGGCCATGAATGAAGAAGCTTCCGCTGATCGAGTAATTGCACGTTCAAAGGAATTGTTCACTGAAGTAGGTTCAGTAGTAGATGAAATGGTGAGCTCAGAGTTCTTCAAAACTCTAGTTGATGCGCTCGAACAGAGGCACTCATGTTTCTTGGTCGGATTAGGAAGCGCTAGGGAGGTAGCACGCATGACCGCTGTGAGAATCGGGCACGTCAAGCGTGCTATGGGTGACCAAATTTATGTCGCGGGAGAGTCTAACACGCCAGGACCACGGGCGGGGGATGTTCTCATCGTGATATCTCACAGCGGTGAGACGGAAATAGTAGCTGGATGGTGCAAGAATTTCAAACGAATGGGTGCGTTAGTAGCTTCGGTGGTCGGAAACCCAGATAGTACGATAGGCGCGGCTTCAGATATTTCGTTCACAATAAAAGGCGAACGAGTAGAGGGCAAACCAGACAGCTTCTATGTTAAAGCGGCGTTCGCTTTAAGCCCACTCCCAATATACCTTGTAGAGAGAGTTGGTGAACGTGGACTTAGGTTACCTGAATACATTCTCAGATGGCATCATTCAGTAACATCATGACACATGAGAGTCGTTCTACTCTACTCGACTGAACTAGTACGCACAGGACGGAACAGACTCTCGTAATATTCACGCATCCAAGGCAGAATGTCCCGTCCAAGTAGATTCAGGAACCTCTCCTCGATAGGACTGGCACTGTGAATGTATACTCTATCAAATCCCATCTTAAGAAATTCTCCGAGACGCTTGATTATGTCATCTGAATCAGTAGTGATAAGCCATGATTCTTTGATCTTCTTCTCCTCTTCCGGTCCTACCAACGCTTCCAATTCACGTGGATCCCAAATATGCTCTCTCTTCTCGCGAGGAATTGCAGTCGTGGCCCAAAACATGGCTGACTTCAGCGCTCGGTTGTAGTCAATATCATAGGCCACTTTGAATTCCATGCTTTTGCTTAGTTTTGCTGGATCTCGTCCCACTTTGAGAGCAGCTTTCTCCATAGCGTTTACAATTTTTCTGAATCGCTCCAATCCTCTCGGATTCGTGAGAATTCCATCACAAAGCTGGCCCGCTATTCTTGCTATTCGTTCGTTCGATGTGGCCAAGTATACGGGTATCTTCATTTTCGGTTTAGTGTACAGTTTTGCTTTATTGAGTTGGTAGTACTTTCCGTCATATGTTACGAAGTCCCCATTCCAAAGTTTGTATATTATGTCAAGAGCTTCTTCGAGTCTCTCGATTTTCTCGACAAATCCAGGCCATTTGAATCCTAAAGGCATCTCGTTCATTGCATGCCCTGTTCCCAATGTGACGAAAATTCTGCCAGGGTATAAGTTGTCAAGAGTCGCGAACGCCTGAGCAACGAGAGCAGGATGATAACGAAACATTGGAGTAGTCACAGCAGTGCCAACTTCAACTTTCCTTGTCTTCTCTGCCGCAGAGGCAAGCCAAATCCACGGAAATCCTGCTTGTCCACCCGTGTCGCTCCAAGGATGAAAGTGATCGCTGGTTACGATCATGTCGAAGCCTACAACTTCGGCATGTATAGCATATTGAAGCAGTCTTTGAGGATCGTATTGTTCCTGTGCTGCCCAATAGCCTAGCCGAAGAGTGGCCAATCCCGTGTCCCTTTTGACGAAGCCTAAGATGCCTACCTCTGGCTTAAAACCTCAGAGGCCTCATCACATAGCTGAAATTGTCCCTTTCACACGTGCTTGGGACTCTATCTTGTTGAACGCTACGAAACCTATCAGAAGCATCGAAAACGCGAGAATCGTCGCCATAAAATATTCGGTTGATGCGGGTAGAATTGTAGATGTCGACAAGGCTGCATTTCGCATTAAATCGATGAAATAGGTGAATGGGATGGCCATCGAAATGTAACGAAACGGGGTCGGGATAACGTCGATCGGAAAGAGAGCGCCTGTTAGAATCATGTAACCGAAAAATACCATGTTGGATAATGTATTGTACGATTTGATTCGCATCGTTAATCCTGCGAAAAATAATCCGAATCCTATCAGGCCTATTTCGTACAGGCCCAAGGAGAAGACAAACAAACTGGGGTTGTGCATCACAGGTTGTTCGTTCCCAAGAGTATACACGATTACAGTTGTGTAGCCAATGATCAAAACGTCTGTAAGAAAAACGCGGGCCCATCTTCCCACGATCAACGTCGCGCGGTTCACGGGAGCCAAAAAGAATTGTTCCAACGTTCCGGCTTGCTGTTCATTCCGTATACTCTGACCGATGCCCCATACCGCAGTGCTGAAGAGGATTATGAAGATGAATCCAAAATAGAAGAAATCAAAACTGTTAACTGAAGAATTGGTAAGGTTCGTTGGACTAAATAGAGTAACCCCTAATGCAAAGAAAAAAAACCACAAGGGCGTACTGATGAATTCTCCTAGAAGCCACGCGGGATATCGAACGTATGAACGAAGGTCCTTCAAAAACGCGGCTTTGAATTCGCCGCAGATTTTGCTCAATGAACTAGTATTTTGAGAATTCACCTGTCACACTCGCCTTTCTTTCGATGCGTTTGAAGATCGCGTACCCAATTGTAGGATAAACTAACGCCAACGCAAACAACACGAAAACGTTTCCGTACAAACTTACTAGGTTCTGGTTCGCCAGAATAATTTGTCGCATGTCTTCGATCACGTAGGTTTGAGGCAGAAGTCCGGAAAGAAATCTAATCCAGAAAGGAAGAAGAGCGACTGGGTAGTAAGTGCCTGTTAGAACTGCGAATAGAACGTTCACAATCTGAACGAATATGTATGGCTCCTTGAATCTTATGATAATGCCCGCGAAAAGGAAACATATGCCGAATAACGGAATCAGACCGATAAGCAGCATCAGGTAAGCCTGGAACAGTCCTAGTATATCTGTGGGCATGGTTAACGCTACTGTCGCTCCAACAGCAATCAAGAAGATTGCGGTTGTAATGACGATGTCCGCTAAACTCATACCGACTAGCAAGGTAGCTCGATCAATCGGTGCGAGGAAGTTTTGTTCGAGAGTTCCGGTCACCTGTTCATTGCGCAGGCTCACTCCTACATCTTCAACTACCACCCAGCTCGTCATCCAAACCGCGCTCCCAAGCATTTCGTATACCAAAATGTTGGTAGTCCCCGTGCGAGCAGCAAAATATGCGGATGCGTTCCCGCCACCTACGAACCGCCCCATGCCGAAAATTAGCAAGGTGAACAGAAAGGGAAGAGCGAGATAAATTGCGAAACTTCCCGGTATCCGAGTATAGTGCTTGATGCTCTTCCAAAAAATAGCGGCCAAAGCTTGGAGTTTAGCTCGAATACCTGTGACTTTCTTCAATTAATCGCGAAGGCTCCGTCCGGTTTCTGCAATGAAAACGTCCTCTAGGGTAGGTTCTATGAAGCTAACCCTAGTTACAGAGACTTGTTTGCGAACCAAGAATTCAAGTATCCTCGGCAAGACATCTTTTCCCTTCTCTGCATGAATTCGTATATTTACTTCGTCACCTGTATCGCTCGTAGACACGGCGACCTTTGAAACTTCACTAAATGATTGAAGACCCACCAAAATCTGTTCGGAGAATTTCCGAGCTTGAATCTCGATGACTTCGTTGCTCTTCACCTTCTCCTTCAAGTCAGCAGGCGTACTCAACTTCACAATTTTTCCGTGATCAATTATTGCCACTCGATCGCTCAACGCATCCGCTTCTTCCATGTTATGAGTGGTCAAAATGATCGCATGTTTTTCACGTTTCAAATCGCGAATATATTGACGTATAAGCCGGGCAGATTGCGGATCGAGGCTTGCCGTAGGCTCATC
>DASQZS010000133.1:0-7329 GCA_035638535.1 Candidatus Acidiferrum sp. | reverse complement strand
CATTCCAGGACTTGCTTTTTGACAGTTTCGGTTCTACGGCTGAAAATGACCGCGGTTGTGTCATGTAGTGTTCGTACTGTTCATAATGGTATTAGTTGGTTGTGCCTGTGTTATGATCGTTACGAAGGCCGGGTAAGTCAGTTCAACCGTTGCGTAACCACTCGTCAGTTCCGCTATACCGTTGTTATGGTACACGAAGACGAAGTAGTAAATCCCGCTAGTTGGAATTGGGGAGCTTCCATATGCGTTATCGTAAGCCCAAACGCCTGTCAAATCGAAGAGTGGGTTAGCAGCGTATGGAAGGCTGCAAGTATTTTCTTGCGAGAGTGCGTTGAAGTCGTTTTGTGACAAAATATAGAAATCTATGACTGAATCTGATCCGAATGTTCCCCCGATGACCTGATTTGCTTTTGCTGAGAAGGCCAGGCCGAGCACTGAGCATTGGCCAGTGGTGGGAGTCTTGATGGTCGTTGTCGTCGAAGTGGCGCTCATTTGGCTGTGAGCGGTCGGTAGTCCGAAGAATGTAAAGCAGATTGCAGCGAGTAGGAGAACTGAGATGGCGGATTCGTGTTTCGTGTAGGTCACCGGCAAGTACCCAGAGAAGATTTGTTTAGGTTAGTAATCTTTGTCGTTTGCTTTAATCTCAGCTACACGTGGAAGCAGATAACGGGCCTACTTCTATGTGGAATCAAGCATTGTACCATTTTGTTGCAGAAAAATTACACGTTTTAGCAAAGCAAATTACCTCAGGCCTCCTCTGAGTGTGCGCTTCGGTTAGGAAGAGGAATTGGTGGAATGGTCAGGTTCTCAGTTTGCATCGAGATGTTGTTGACTGAATATCCGTTCGCTGAGAGAGCTAAAAAAGCAGCAGGATTAGGATTTGCTGCGATAGAATTTTGGTTGCCTGATGAAAAAGGTAAAGACATGAAAGCCATGCGACAGGTGACTCATGATTGCGGAATTGCGGTCTCTAACATTGTCGCCAATTCTAACGCCGGAGACATCGGAGGTAGTTTAGTAAAAGCGCGCGATAAGTCGACATACTTGAAAAGACTGAGAAAGACAATTGAAATCGCACGTATGCTCGACTGCGAGAAAATAATCACTTGCAGCGGAAACACCTTGAAGGGTGTGTCGATGCGGCAGCAGACAAGAAACATGATTCACATCCTGAAAGAGGGATGCAGGATGGCTGAAAAAGCAGGGATCACACTTCTCCTGGAACCGTTGAATACAATAGTTGATCATCCAGGATATTTTGTCGATTCAGCAGCGTTAGGGTTCGAGGTCGTCCGTGACGTAGGAAGTCCAAACCTGAAATTGGTTTACGACATATATCACATGCAGATGATGGAAGGGAATATTCTACAAACGATCGAAAAGAATCTCAAATCCATAGCACACATTCACTGTGCGGGCGCGCCTGGGAGGCATGAGTTAGACTTGGGCGAGCTTGATTACAGGAACATTTTGAAGAAAATTGACGAGTTGGGCTATGAGGGTCTTTTCGGTCTCGAGTATAACCCGACAGTTAGGTCCGAACAGTCGTTGAAGCGAGCCATGCAGATAGCGCGCTAGGGAAATTAGTATACGAAATTATTGGTCGAATATTCTGGTCGTGTTAACCTTCGAAGGAGAGGGCGGGTAAGCCCTTAACACCTGGCCTAACGGCGAACAATCCACCTGCTTTTGGTTGTTTGGATAGGGTTGCAGCATCAAGCTCGGTGGTCGCCGAGGTTATGTAAAGCGTATCGAGATCCGGGCCTCCGAATGCGCAGGAAGTGGTTAGGGTTGCCGGCAACGAGATTTTTCGTAAGAGTCGACCGGTGGTTGGGTCCCAACGGCAGACGCATCCTCCTTGCCAATGTGCTACCCATAGTTTTTCGTCGATATCCATGCTCATGCCGTCTGGGAGGCCATATGTTTCTGGTACATTTACAACGGTGCGGCGGTTAGAAATTGCACCCGTCGCGTTGTCGTAATCGAACGCATCTATCTTGGCCGTGTTCGTGTCAATGTAATACATTGTCTTCTTGTCCAACGTCCACGTAAGTCCATTTGAGCATCCTATGTTGTCTAATACTTGATGAACTGAGAGGTCAGTGTCAAGACGGAATAGAGCACCCTTACGTGTCGCTGTCTCCATCGTCCCAGCCCAGAACCGGCCAGCTGGGTCGCATTTGCCGTCGTTGAACCTGTTTTCAGGATTATGATCGTGCGGTTTAGCCAGGAGCGATGTTTTAGCAGTTTCCGGGTCAAGAGACATGAAACCGTTTCTAACTGCCAACATAAGACCACCTGACTTACGCGGCACTACGGTACCTACGGGCTGTCCGACTGAAATCGAACGATCTTTGCGTGTGGCAGGATCGTACACGTGAACCAGACCCGGATCGATATCGATCCAGTAGAGCACCTGACGCTTGTTATCCCAAATGGCGCCTTCTCCTAATATGGCACGAGCGTCAAGTACCAGTTCCACATTGTCCACGTTTTCAGTCATTAATCGCAACTCGCAGTGATAACCGTAAATGTAATCACTAATATGGTATTTCCGATCTGACAGAGTGACTTGCCTTGAGAATCACGTTAGGGATAGTAGCGGCGTCCGAAGAATATCATCCATCGCAGCTGGTGAAGTATGGGGTAAGCGCGGAGGGCAAGGGTTTGGATGCTGTTTGGGCTTCGGATCATTTCCATCCTTGGTATGACACGAACGCACATGGTGCGTTCTCATGGGAAGTGCTCTCTGCAATCGGGGCGTTGACGAAAAAAGTTATCCTTGGCACAAGTATCACTTGTCCGCTCTTTCGTTATCCGCCACCAATAGTGGCTCAGGCTTTTGCAACGTTATCTTGTCTTTATCCAGGTCGGGTTTTCCTGGGCGTAGGTACAGGAGAAGCCTTGAACGAAATTCCGTGTGGGTTCGAATGGCCAGCTACAAACGCAGAGCGTCTTGAGCGTTTGAAAGAGGCCGTTGTGATTATCAGAATGCTTTGGAACCGAAACTTTGTGACTTATTTAGGAAAATTCTACAAACTTTCCAAGGCAAATCTTTACGATAAACCGAATCCACCTGTTCCAATTCACATCGCTTCCACAGGGCCTAGAGGAGCTGAAGTGGCCGGTATGCTAGGCGACAGTTTCATGTCGCTTCCAGTTGAAAACCCTTCACTCTTCACCGAGAAACTATTCCCTGCTCTCGATAGGGGGGCACGGAAAGTTGGACGGACAGCTGATCAGGTCGAGAAGTCGCTTCTCGTCCACGTAGGATACGCGCAAGGAGATCATGAGAAGGCGCTACATTCGCTCAGATTATGGAAGTCAACGTTGCTTCCAGTCTTCTTCGATCTGGGAGTTTCAGATCCACGGTACGTCGAAGCACACGGTGATAGAGTGTCATGGGAGGCTGTCGAGAAGTACTTTCTGGTAGCATCCAACGCAGAGGACATCATCAAATTTTATGAAACTTACATCAAATTAGGCTTCACGCATATCACTGCCGCACCCAGCGGAGACGTGGAAGGTTTTCTGGATACTCTAAGCCAGAGTGTATCGCCGTACATCCAGCAGACATACGGCGACCCGAACGTGAAATCTATACCATACGCTGGCACTTACACGGACAAGAATTTAGCACAATATCTTGAAACAATATGAATCGTTGACGATTTGGAAGAAATGAGTTTAACACTGACCGAAATTAGAGCGTTTGAGCGGCTAAACACTTGGTAGATATCAGACTCACTGAACTAGATCTCCCCACTCCCGAAGTTGCTTCATTAGAACCAACCATACCCAGCACAGAATTTCATGCTCGAATATCACATCTCAGATCATTAATGAAAACACGCAAAATTGACGCGATGATCGTCTACGGCGACCGGGAACATTTCGGCAACATAACTTATCTAACAGGATACGATCCGCGATTCGAAGAATCCATTCTGATCGTCGGTAAGGCCAACTCACCATTACTCCTCGTAGGGCTTGAGGGAATTGCATACGCGAAGTGCATCTCCCAGATCCAAGCCAAAAATCGCGTCGTCCCATACTTCTCACTCATGGGCCAATCACGATCAAAATCAATGAAACCAAATGAACCGTCCGAACTCTTCCGTGAAGCAGGCATCAAACGCGGAATGAGAGTGGGCGTCGCAGGATGGAAACATTATACACGAGACGACTTCAAGAACTCTTCATTTGCAATCGAAATTCCCAGTTATTTAGTCGACGCTCTGAGGCAAACTACGGGATCAAGAACGAACGTCACCAACGCTAATGACCTCTTGACCGATCCGAAGATTGGGTTGAGAAATTCTCATTCTGTCAATGAAATCGCGGCGTTCGAATTCGCGGCCACCACATGCTCTCGATATATGCACAACTTGATAACGAATTTACGGGATGGAATTACTGAGTACGAAGCGGTTCAGGGTATGCAGTTAAATGGCATGCCCCTCATCACTCATATAATGTTCTCAACCGGCGATAGAGCACGAGTCGGACTCTGCAGCCCCTCAGTTCGGAGAATAAAACGCGGTGATCCACTCACCGCGGCGTTTGGTGTTCGAGGATCGTTAGTTTGCCGGGCTGCCTATGTTGTGGAGAAAGAGAGCGAACTCGAAAAAATTCAACCTGAGTACCTCTCCAAGATTTGCATACCCTATTTCAAATTGCTCGCCAGTTGGTACCGGTCAATAAGAGTTGGCGCCAGCGGCAATGATGTGTTCAACACGATAGGCCGACAAGCGCATTCACTCGGACTAAAACTCGCGTTAAATCCGGGGCATTTAATTGATTTGGAGGAATGGACTAATTCACCGTTTTACCGTGGGTCACCTTACAGTCTGGGGTCGGGAATGTTGCTCCAGAGTGACATGATTCCAATAGTCCCATCATCCAAGTTTGGGGTTAACGTGGAGGACACCATCGCTCTAGCAGACGAGAACCTTCGCAATTCGCTAAGAATTGAGTATCCGGAAATGTGGAATCGGATCGAGAAGAGGCGTGAATTCATGATTACCAAACTTGGGTTATCACTTAATCCAGAAATCCTTCCACTGTGTGATAATGCGGCAGTTCTACGACCCTTCTTGCTCGCAAAGAACTTGGTTTTAACGCAATCGTAGAATCACGAAGCCCACTGCACGCCTCTTCCCACTCGATTGCAAAAAACTGGGAAAGATTCCGGGAGTTGATTTTACTCCGGCGGAATCTCTTTGAAGACGAACCCTAAGTCAATGCCTTGTTTCTTGTTGTATATTTTTGCGGCATAGTAAATCGCGAAGCCAATGCCGTAGACCAAGACGACTATGAAGCTGCTTACAATCGAACCGGAGCTTACTCCCACAACTGGTGATGCGAACAGTTCGTAGAAGACTACAAGTATTGCAATTGTACCGAAAATTCCTGCAATTGACATTATTGGGAATCCGCCAATCTTCTTGTTAGCGGGAGGTGGGAAGCTCTCGAAGGTGGCTTTCTTAATGAACGGGAATATTGTTGCAGTCAACATTACTATGAGGTATACTGATGTCCAAGCCACGATAGAGTTAACGTATGTTCCGAGGAAGTTGTACGCTGACGCGACTAGGAAGACAATTGCTCCAATCCCAGCAATTATGTTGGCTTTGAGTGGTGTGTGGAAGCGTTCACTGATATCTGCAAATCCGGATGGAATGACTCGGTCGAACGCTAATGAGAACACCAGTCTGGATGCGATGAAAGAGCAAGAGACCATGAGTAATAGTTCCCATGCCTCAGCTGACAATAGCATGAATGCGTTGAGGGCTGCGTTATTGAACAAGATTCCGAAGAACAGATTTGTGAAGGGAGGCGCGGGAAGCGGGTAACCCGTTGCCCCTGAAAAGCCATAGAATGCTGTTGCTTGTATGAAATTGAATCCGAAGACTCCGTAAGTGACGAAGCCCATTAAATATGTAGAGACACATATGACGACGACGCCTAGACCCAGTGCGACAGGAATTGCTTTCATTGGTCTCTTGGTTTCTCCTGCGGTGTATACTGCGCTATTCGGAAAAGCTAATGTTGCATACACGATTGGGAGAGCGGCAAGTGAGGCTGCCCAGCTGAAGGGTGCGATGATAGCGCCCCCTTGTGTCGCACTATTGATGATGCCTTGGTATGATGTCGAGTAAAGCGCTCCGTAAGTGTTGAAGGCCGATTGGAAGGCCGCGTTTGAACTCGTGAGTAACATGCCGATGTAGATGATCGGATATCCAATCAGAGCAATTGGTGACAATACCAAGAAGACTTTGTGTAATGCACTGGTCGGGACCAATGTTAGAATGAAAGTTATTGCAATCAATACCAGTCCTATTGCGACTTGTAAGTTGGCATTAGTTCCGGTTAAGGTTGCCCAGCTTGCTAAGGTAGGGCTGTTCATATTGTAGCTCAGTACGGCGAGACCGGGTGAGAGAGCTGTCGTTACTGCGAACCACGCATTCTGACCGTATGAGAAGATGGCGAAGAAGATCATGAAGACGAATGCGACGCCTGTTCCTAGTGGTGCCGAGAGTGCTCGACTAACGAAAACGTAATCTCCTCCTGCTCGAGGCATACCCATAGCCAAAAATGAGTATCCGATGACTATCGGGATGTCTATTAGCAGTCCGATTACTCCAACCGAGATTGCCATGTTCGCACCGGGGAAGAGCCATGAGCCCCAGCCGAAGACAATGAAGGCTGCGACGGCAATGTTGTAGTAGGCTAAAGTGAACATCATTCCGTCGAACCATGTTAATGATCTGACAAGTCCGGTTGCGTCTCGAACGAACACTTTACGGCTAACTGCCAATCAAAATCACGCGTTAGTTCCTGAATTGAATGGTTAAAAGAGTTTGGTGTGATTCCCAACGACGCGAGTAATTACTACTTTGATAAAGACACTGTATCACGCCAGTTGACTTGGGGTAGCCGATTTTGATCAAGATGGATCACGTCAGCATCACAGTTCGCGATGTTAATCGGTCTATCAAGTTCTACTCAGAAGCTCTCGGTATGAAACTCCTAAGAGTGTCAGTGCTCAATCCGAGCCCAGAAACCAAGTATAAGAACGCATACATGTACAGCGGTGCGCTTACGCTAGAAATAATCACCGCTGTTGAATCTGCTGAGCCAGTCGCACCTACAAAATCCTGGCAGCAGACCTTACGTGGAAGGATGGGAATTACCCATCTAGGAGTGCGTGTTAGCAATCTTGACGCGGCCATAAAGAAACTTGAGGCTGCAGGCGCAGCAATGATCGGGGAGCCCTTCGCAATAAACCGTGACAACTTCAAGAACACGTATGTGGCAAAGAGAATG
>DASQZS010000132.1:0-3748 GCA_035638535.1 Candidatus Acidiferrum sp. | reverse complement strand
AGGACCTATGCAGGGCATCTTCCCAGCTGGGTTACGGCATTCATCAATGAACACACGCTATCGCCTTGAGTGACGAGTTGAAGTAGGATAACGTTCGGCCAGTCTAGTCTTCTCGTTCGGCCGAGATCACGGCAGGTTCGGAAGGATTTTGAATCAAACGGTCGTTGTCCTACCTACGCTACATGTTAGAAACGGGAATGAAGTCTTAGGCTATTGATTTACGCTGCAAGACGGCAATAGCCTATTAAGTAGCATAACTGCCACCCAGAGGCTTCTATCTCCGGATTCTAATCCGGATACTAAACGAACAATGGGCGCCACGTTATTCAAGGAAGTTTAGTGGATTAGTGAAGACGACTAGTACATTAATCCGTCATGATCCACTATTGTCAATGGTTAACTTTGGACCAGCCAGAAAGACTGCGAGACTTACTTCAGCAGTACACACGAAAGAGTATCACTAGTGAAGACATGGCTGCAATTGATGAGAATTCCCACTATCTCGGGATACCCGCGTCGGTTTTGATGGAGAACGCGGGAGCAAGCGTGGCCAAAACGCTAACTGAACTGTATGACTTGAAGAACAGAGTTGTAGTCATAGTTTGCGGAACTGGAAACAACGGCGGAGACGGATTCGTAACCGCAAGACATCTTGCCAACCTGGGCGCAATTGTGAAGGTGGCATTACTGGGGCGGAGTGACGACATAAAGACAGAGGAGGCTAAGCGGAATTGGACAGTTCTCTCGAAAATGGATGTTGACGTAGAAAAATTATCCATTCAAGACAACCGCGAAATTGAGTCACTCCAAGAATGGATTGAATCATCATTCCTTCTAGTCGACGCAATCTTGGGAACTGGAGTCAAAGGGTTGTTGCGGCAACAGATTTCAAAAGTTGTGCAGTTAATGAATGATTCTGGCCGTTCGATCGTCGCGGTGGATGCGCCGACAGGACTTGACGCTTCAAACGGTGATGTCCACGGTATAGCCGTGAGGGCAACCGTGACGGTTACATTTCACAAAATCAAGGAGGGATTCCGAGGAAAAGAGGAATTCGCTGGCAAGGTTATTGTGGCGAACATAGGGATACCGATCGAAGCGGAGTTGTTCACTGGGCCGGGAGATGTCAGACGTGTTGTGAAAGCAAGGAACTCGTATGGACACAAGGGAACCTTCGGTTACGTCCTCATAATTGGAGGCAGTGCAGTGTACTCGGGAGCACCTGCTTTGGCTGGGCTTGCTTCACTCCGCTGTGGAGCAGGGCTCTCAATAATAGCTTCGCCCAAACCAACAGCTTCTACGATCCGATCATACTCCCCAAATCTTATAGTGCATGCGTTAGATCATGATCACATTTGCCTAGAAGACTTTTCTAGAATCAGCGTTCTAATGGAGAAATGCGACGCTATCGTGCTGGGACCCGGCATCGGGCTCGAACCTCCAACAATAGAGGTAATCCCGAAAATCGTCGCAGCTTCAGTCTCAATGAAAAAACCGATACTCATTGATGCTGACGCATTGAGGGCACTTGACGGAACGCGTTTTGAGAATGCTAAAGCTGTGCTGACTCCGCACGCTGGTGAATTCAAATCAATTACGGGAATCGAACCATCACTGAAATGGAAGGAGCGGGTAAATGTCTGCACTGAATTTGCGAGGAGCCGTTCGTGCGTACTACTTCTGAAGGGGCACGAGAGCGTTGTGACTGATGGGTATCGGCTCAAGGTGAACAAGACTGGAAATCCCGGCCTGGCTACGGCGGGCTCGGGGGATGTATTATCGGGCATAATCGGAGCATCGCTCGCTCAAGGGAACGATCCGTTTTACGCGGCCGCAGCTGGCGCCTTCATACATGGCGCGGCTGGGGATGTAGCAATTAAAAGCAAGGGCTTTCATCTCCTCGCCACGGACATAATTACCGAAATTCCTGCGGTTCTTCGTCAGTTTGATATTCAAATCGTCGATGCTAATCCAAGTAAAAAAGCAAAAATCTAGGATAATGCTCGTCCTTCGCGGTGTGACTGGTGAAGGTTAGCGAACTAGAAACTCCTGCTCTGTTGATTGACCAACAGAGGCTCATGCGGAACATAACATACATGCAGGAAGTTGCCGATTCTTCCGGCGTGACATTGAGACCGCACACTAAGACGCATAAGTGTCCGGAAATTGCTAAGCTCCAGGTTAGAGCTGGGGCTAGAGGAATATGCGTTCAAAAACTCGGCGAAGCCGAAGTTATGGCGCAAGCAGGTTTTGAGGACATTCTCATTCCCAATGAGATCGTTCAACCCACAAAGATAACGCGCCTGGTAGAACTTCAGGAGAAGACCACGATTAAGGTAGCAGTCGATTCAATTGAAAACGCTGAATCCATAGGCAAGATTGCTACGTCTCTCGGGCGTATCATTTCCGTTTACGTCGATGTGGATATTGGAATGAAACGCTGCGGTATTCCGCTCGGTCCGTCTGTGGTAAAATTCTCAAAGAGAGTTGCGACGATTAAGGGCCTGCGTTTGGAGGGTCTAACTACCTACGAAGGCCACCTGTATAAGATCAAGAACGTAAGGCAGAGAGCTAAAGCTGCGACTCACATCATAAAAAAGTACGTGGACGTAGGAAATCGACTTCGAAAAGCCGGAGTTGAAATACCGAAAATATGTTGCGCCTCAACCCTCACTGCAACGGTCACTGCTAGAGTCCCAGGAGTCACTGAATTACACCCCGGCAATTACATTTTCTATGACCTCATGCAAGTTGCCCGTGGGTCCACAATCTTCGAGAACTGCGCGCAAAGTGTGTTAACGACAGTAATCAGCACACCGACGAACGACAGATGTGTGGTAGATGCAGGAAGCAAGGCATTTGTTAACGATCAATGTATGTTCCCGAGAGCATTACATTACGCAGATCTGATTCCCTATTCGATTACGGAAGAACACTTGGCTTGCAAAATGAAGAAAACCAAGTTGCGTGTAGGTGATAAAGTTCGGTTTGTACCATATCATGCATGCACCGCTACTAACATGTTCGATCAATTGTATTTGGTGAAGGGTGATGAAGTCGTAGAGAATTGGCCAATATCTGCGAGAGGAAAGATGGTCTGAATGAGTTAGGCACATCAATTGATGTGTGTGGGGCGTATCAGGATGCCGTTCTGGAAGACGTAGACTGTTCTAGTTTTGAAGCTCTGCCAAACCTCGTCGGACTTCGTAAGGCGCTTTGTAGCAATTATGGCCGCGGTTCCTGACTCTGATCTATTCTTCTGAGTGGCATGAGTCTGGTAGAAGGCTATTCCCCATCCGTGAGGGTGGCGTTTGCTTTCTTGTCTTAGCTTCGTGAATGAGAATCTCGCTGTTCCTTCATGACTCCTACTTATTCCAAGGAGCTCACACACGAATCATTCCTCCACTTTGATCCTTTTTCAAAGGTCAGGTCAAACGTCGCCGCCTGCTTTTTGAAGGAGGTTTCGATACCAATCTGCGACTTCGTACTGGTTCGGCCTGTAAGATTCTCGATATGGTTTAATGTCGAGTACAGGTGTTCCGTTAAAACAATCTAATCCGTAGACGATCAGCTTAGTGGGAGCCTGAATCCGAATCAGTTTGACAATGCTCAATCCGATTGGGTTTGGTCTAGTTGGAGAGTCTAGAGCGAATACTCCAACGAGTGGCAGTTCCTCGAGTTTGAAGCCCTTCTTCAGGAACCGTCTTGGCCTGACTTTGAGTGGTCCTATTTGGTCGGGACGAAGTTT
>DASQZS010000131.1:0-4641 GCA_035638535.1 Candidatus Acidiferrum sp. | reverse complement strand
ATAATGATTTGACATGAATAATTTATATTCGTTAATCGGCTAAGTTAACGTTATTCGGGCCTCTGAATGAAAACAATTCAGGAATTAGGCGCTGTTACTTATACTCACAATTACATGCTAAGTTTGAAAGCGCTGACTTCTGCGACGATTCTCATTATGGTTGTGATGGCCGGGCTTTATGTTTTCTTGGGTCTTCCTCCGGGTTTGGACACATACTACCAAGTATTGTATTTTCATTCGGTAGGGATCGGGATTGCTGCTCTGGCTGTTTTTCTGGTTATCTCACTCTTCGATGTTCAGAGGTATGAGCCACCGATTGACTTTCCAATTGCGTATAGAGCTTTCGCGGCCGTTATTTTTGCTGCGGTCGGGGGCATCTTTTACTTAAGCCCGGTCTTGGATGCGGCGGTGCCGGATATTCCGTTGGGGTTGTATGTTGTCGCATTCATATTGATCGGTGACGTGGGTGGGGCTTTGTTGGTCCAACTGTTGCTGTTGCCTCGAAAGCAGGCTGGGACCTACAAGCCGAGGATGAAAGAGTTTCCGCCTCGTATGTGGCCGCAGTATGTGCTTAGGATGGTTCCGAGTAGGAAAGAGTTCTCAGTATATTCGAAGGCAGGTGCAGCATACTGGTTAGCGGTGCTTTCTGTGGGTTCGGCTTTTGTTGCGGGGTTGATTGGGGTGGTAAATCTTTGGATTAGGATTTTCGGACCCGGTGTTTTCTCTGGTTTTGTGCCGCAGTTCGGGGATGTGGGAACTTTTGTTGGTACGTTGAGTGGTTCTCATTCGCATGAGATGGGTATTGCGATTATTACGGGGGTTGTTGCGATGGTTGCGCATCGTTTCAAGGTTCTGGATCTGAAGGGGTTGAGGAAGGACACGGCTAAGGTTGGTTTGTTGATAACGTCGATCGGCATAGTCGCTATATCGATTGTCTTGGTACTGGAAGCTGTTGTCGCTTTCGCACCTCCTACCCTTTTTCAGGGCGGGCCTGGTGGTGTGAATGGAATGGCGGGTGACGATACGACCATGGCAATCACGGCTCTCGGTGCCATGATCGTTCTGATTCCCTTGACGTTAACTAAAATCGATGGAAAGAGTTCTTGGAAGGACAGTGTTCGTTTAGCTCTTCTGGGCACGTGGATTGCGGCTGTGGTAAACTGCGTTGTTGAAGGGTTTTACATTGAGTTTCATGAGGATGTTTTCGGTTCAACTTTGGCTGCGAATCACGCGGTTTTCAGTGACGTTAATCCGCTGTTTGGTATCATGACATTGCTCGCCGTGGCTTTGGTGCTTCTAGCGGTTGACTATTATGAGGTTGGTGGGGTGCTGAGGCGTGTTACTGGTTGGGTTGCCGGTGTTGGGATTATCGTTGCAGTTCTAGGCACGTCTTTGTATGTCTTCGTGGATCCTTCAACCGGTGGTTTGAGTTACTGGCTCTACATTCTAGGCATGTTTGTTCTAGGCGTTGCCAGCTTGGCTGCAACAAAAGGCGTATACTCGGCTAGAATCTCGAAGATCTCACGGTCGGAAATCTAAAACTTTCATTTCACGAATTAAATCTGCACTATGGGTTTCAGCAGACAGCCGCGGGAGTCGCGTGCGCAACTAGACCGAGAAAGAGGAAAACGGCTAGGAAGATGATTGCTACGCCAGACAGGGCGAATTTTGGATTTAAGTAGATGAGTAGGTAGCCGCTTGCGCCGAGCGCGAGGGTTGCTAGAACGGATATTATGAGCCTCTCAGCGGACATGGTTACCACCGCTACGAGTTATGATTGCTTGTCGTTCAACTAATACGACTTTGTATCAATAGTCAAAGAGAGAAACAAGAGCACCAGTTTACTAGTGCACATTATCGTACTTAGCATGTGATTTCAGCACCAGTTTACCGGTACACGTGGTTCAGGGTTTGTAGAGTTGGTCGGTTTTGGCTGCCATAATGAAGTCGTTTCGATGTAAGCCTTTGATTTTGTGGGTCCACCATTTCACGGTCACTCTGCCCCATTCGGTTGTAATGGCTGGATGGTGGCACCTGAGGGTGAAGCTTGGTAATCTCGGCGTTTGTCGCTATCGGCTCGCCTTTTCTGCAAGCGACACACTTCATCTGATTTAGAGACAAGTCTAGCTCATCTACCAAAAATAGTTCATATAGGCCTTAGCGTTATCCGCGTATGACGTATGGCATATTTAGCCTTGGTGTCATGATCTCAAATTTGCGGATCTGACGATCATGATTTGATATCGGGACTTGATCAGGGATTGGATTTCTTCACTGAGCAACAACTCTCATCGGGACTCATGAATATCGCTGGGCAGTACGCGCCTTGGTTGTTTGGAATCGGACTTTTCGCGGCGTCTTTCTTGGCATTAGTTGTGATATCATTGGGAAGCGCGTGGGGTGTGGTTGAGGCGATTGGTTGGCATAGAAATAGAGCTTTTGCGATCTATTTTCTAGAATCAATTCCAGCCGTTATAGTAACATTAATGCTCTCAGGTAATTTGCTGTCAAGCATACTGAATCTGATGGTAGCGTTCGTGTTCGTGCTGATAGCGCCAGCAGTGATGATGGATTTGATAGCGTCGAATCCAAAGATAATGGGCTCTTATGCCTCCAACGGAGTCTGGAAGATAGCCTACTGGCTCAGCTTAATTTTCGTGGTGATCTTGGGCGTCATCTCTGTTGTGTCATCAATAATCTAACTGTCATATGAGAAAAAGATGTGCGGATTACGTTAACACGGATTGGGAAAAGGCTCGGCCGAAACTGAATCTGGAAACTGCGGAATAAGTATATTACAACATTACTGATGAAATTTTGTTCAGATTTCTGAACAGGAGAATTCTTGATTGGGTAAGAAAGGGAAAGAGATTGTTAAGGCGAAACTTGATGAGGTTATCAAAGATCTGCTTGCAGCATATTCTGATGAGTGGTTAGCGCATTATCAGTATTGGCTTACGGCACGATGGATTAGAGGACTGGACGCGGATACGTTGAAGGGGGTTCTGGAGAAGCAGTCAGCGGACGAACTTGTTCACGCCGGGAAGCTGGCTGAGAGAATCATCCAGCTAGGCGGACAACCAGTAATGCACCCCAACCAACTATTGGAGAAGGCTGGATGCGGATACAAGGAACCTCCAAAAGACCCCGCAGATCTCAAAACCGTAATTCAGGACGTATTGAATGCGGAAGCCTGCGCAATCGAGTACTACAGCAGGATGTGCGAGAAGTACCGTACCACAGACCTTGTCACCCACGAAATATTCGAAGACCTCTTAAAAGACGAAGTTGATGACGAAGAAGAATGGGAAAAATTCCTAGCCAAACCCTAAAAATTCTTTGAACAAAGCGATACTCTTGCCTCTTGCGGACCTTGTGGGCGATAGGGATCTTCTGAAGAGAATACTTGAACATTACAAGTATCGGCTGGAGAACTTCACGGATGATGAAGACATCAAACCGTTGATGAGCGGGCCTCTTAGACGATATCTAACCTTTGGTCAGTTGAAGACATTACTTTCACAAGCCCTGAACGAATTGACCGAACACGGAAACGCAGCAAACCTGAATCAGCCGCAGTACAGCGATCTTCTCAGGTCTGCGGCTAACCAATACGTAAGAGACTTAGAGCGAATCAAAAAGAAATCCGGTCAAGAACTAGACACAAAACTAGCAGATCTGGAGTCGGACCTAGAAACGGTAAACAAATACCTACGTTAATTAAAATCAACGTCGATTCTTGCGACTTCAGGGATAGAGCGTGGGATTACATCCCCAGTTTACTAGCACAAAGATTAAGCTGTAACTCTGATCATGCGGGGCATCGGTAACTCTTAGATATGGTGACAGTTTACCGGCACGTATAAGCAAATTCACGGGACCAGTGGGATGGTGTCCCGTGTTATCGCATGGGTTCGCATCACTGGATTTCATGCCTTTGATGCAAAGTGTCTTAAACCACCAGAAGCAGTAGCGTTGCGGCATTATCGATGGCGTTTGCTTCGCCTGACGACGTTTTTCGTATTCATCCTAAAATTAGATGGGCTGCTTGGGTCTCTAAAGATGGGCAAGTGCGTTTCTGCCAGATGCGGCCTGGCGTTGTTAGCCATTGTCCTGAAGAAGAAGATCTTCGCTTCGCTGAGTTCAACCCGATAATCTTGATTGGCGCAGGGGAACGGATGGCTCAATGGGACGGTCGAGTTGAAAGCGTTACAGTGACCTACGAGAAGGTGTTGATGTATGTGCATGAATTCAAAGATGGAATTCTCGCGTTGACGGTGGACAAGGAAAGTGACGGCAGTGATGCGATTCGCGAAGTCTCTAAGACATTAAGAGCTATGACGAACACTGGGCGTTAAAGTCCCAATCTAGAGAGACGACTAGATCTGCCGATCCTCACATCCCAATAGCATACGTATGCTCGTAGATGAGGGTGCGATTTCAGCCCCAGTTCACTAGTACATAGAATCGTTCGGACTGCTAAGCTCTTAGTTGCCTGATTTCGTGAAGTCCCAGCTAATCGTTCTGGTTGGTTTCACTCGAACTATGACCCGGTTAGCCTCCAACCCGCTCAGAAAACCGTCGACCTTGTCTGGCGCCATGTACTTTACAGCAATTCTACGTACACCAACGTGATCCCTA
>DASQZS010000130.1:0-4760 GCA_035638535.1 Candidatus Acidiferrum sp. | reverse complement strand
CTCCGCGATTCTTTTCTCGAAAGGTATCAATCCGTATACGCAAGATCTAGACTCGGCGCTTACAATGTTCTCGGTAAATCCGCAATTCATCACGCTAACCCCGACAGGCGACCTTGTAAGCACGTTGAACTACCCGGCATTACAGTTCCTCGTCTTGCTACCAATCGTTTGGTTCCAGCTTCATGATGCACGTATAATTGTTTACGCAACTGAATTGCTCTCGCTCTTGATAATCTACTATTGGACACCACGTGAAGTACGTTCGATTGTCCTAATCCCTCTGTTCGCAGGGTCGGATCTAGTAATTAATTTCACTGCAGGCTCGGTAACCGATTTTCTGTGGGTTCTACCGCTCGTTCTAATGGTTGTATGGTTTGATAGACCATGGTTAGCCGGGGTTATGTTCGGTCTAGCGTGTGCTACCAAACAAACGCCTTGGTTACTAGCTCCTTTTCTCTTAGTGTGGTTTGTACGCGACGGTGCATCGCATGTCCGCAGAGCTACTCGCTTGCGTAATGCATTCAAGTTCACCGCGTGTGCTATTGCAGCTTTCGTGATCCCTAACGCATGGTTCATGTGGCTGAATTTCTCTGCATGGTATACGGGAGTTGTGACTCCTGCGTTGGGAAATCTAGTTGTACTCAGCCAAGGGTTATCCTTGATTACGCTGGCATTGGGCGTACCACTCCCGCCAGAATTTTACCTGGTGTCAACCGTCGCTGTAGGCGTAACTTTGCTTGTAAATTATTACGCGCATTTTGATAAAATGAAGTTAACGATATGGGCATTTCCAGCAATCATGTTGTGGTTTTCGTATAGAGGGCTTCAAAACTACTTTGTATTTTGGATACCGCTGCTCGTCATGTCTGCTGTAATGCTTTACAGGAAGCGATTTATTGTTAATGCGGTATAGAACCGTATCCATCATATCGATAGCACTATGCGCTCTCGTAATCAGCGCAGCTTTCGTGAATTACTACGGGCAGGTTTTTCAACCATCGCCTCTACTCAACTCAAACATGAAGTTTTGGACCTTCGATCCTGCAACAAATTCTACGGAACCTTATCTCTGGCAGATCGATGTAATTAAGAACCCAGCGGACAATGCCTCTGTTTACCGAACCGTAGTTGCAGAAAGATCTGGAGTAGCTCTATCGGTGTATCGAAGCAATGAGAATGGTTCGTCGGTCTGGACGACGGTCCATTTACGACAAGACCTCCATGGTCAAGCTCTTGATACCGCTTTCAATTCAACAATATCTCTCTTTGTGCTCCCCACTTTCACCTATTGGTATGACCTGCGATACAAGAATCCTGAAAATGTCTTCGGTATAGAAATAAATGATGGTGTAAATTTAGTATGGTATGTGTTCGCTGATGACCCGAGCCAAGTCATTCAGTTTCCACATCAACGAATCGTCGTGACACAGACTCCCTTGCACGTTTGGTCTTATCGTACTATCAACATTGCACATGAGTATGCGGAAGCTGGTTGGAAAAAACCTGAATCTTTGTCCTTTATCCTTATTCTTGGAACAACTAAACTCTATCCAGGTAACTGGGTAGGCTACTTTTCAGGCTTGAACGTTCAAACAGCTCTCCAGCGTACTCAAACCCTATCGACGTTAGATGTTGGAGCTCTTGTCGCTTGTAACGCTATCCTGATCGGTATTTTGGCTACTTCGGGAATCGTGATGTGGAGACGGGGTCGGGTGCATATGAAATGAGAGAAAAGTCAGTAGGGAAGACAACAGATTCATCGCATCACTCAATCGTGAAGGCTCATATTTTTTCAATTCTATCCGTTGGGTTCGGTGTCGCCGCATTAGCGATGATATTGGCTGCCACGCTAACTCCTACCGGTCAAATAAGCGGGCAAAGCTTAGTCACCGTCGAAGTTGAAGTTCTTCCGGGTTTCTACATGAAGCCAATTACATTTTTCACGTACTGCCTTTTCCTCTGCTTCGGTTTTGGTTTGTATTCTCCGAAGACCCGCGGATTATTTCTGAACGTAAACCCTGATGTCCTTCGGGCTGTATATGTCATGGCTTGGCTCGTAGCAATGGCGAGTGGATTCGAAGTCGTATATCATATAGTTATTTGGTCGGCATCGCTCGCTGTTCAAGGCTTGTCTAATCCGGACATCATTGTCAACCCGTTCCCAGTGTCTGTAAACCCAACTCCTGTCAACGTAGTCTTTGCAGCGAAAATCGTAGTCACCATTTTCTTCATGTCCTTGTTCTTAATTGACTATGTTCGTCGCATTGATCGGATCAGACGCGAACGAGAACTCGACTTACGACTGCATGGCACATAGCTCATGTTACGTGACTAACGGTTATGACTTCCGGCGAGGACGTAGGTTGCGTTGGTACTTGGAAAAAAAAATTCCAATCTGGTTGCAACGGCTTAAGCAGGAATATGGCACACGAGACGCTTTTCCACTCGCCTTCCTGTTAGCCCCAGTTATTTGGTTAATCCTCATCGACCCAGGTTCTTTTTCATTAATCTGGTTTTGGGGACGCCAAATCGGTAGGGCAGGATTCGCATTCATTTTCTTCCTCGTTGCGTGGGACTGGCATGATTCGCGACGCAAGCTGAAAGCAACCCGAACGCATTGGCGACAAGCTCTAGCACTAATTGTGCTCAGCATGATCATGATGTATTATTGGGAACGCGTGGTTAATTCTGCTTGGACCGATTATCTTCGCGTATTCATAACTAGCCGATTGGGAGTATCCCAAGATTCGCCTCTCAGCTTTCTACTTGCTGCCGACTTCGTCGTTTACGCTCTCTACTTTATCCTTATTGTCGCTATTCTCTATTCGCCATCCGCTGCTTCGCTGCTAATCACTCCTGTGATCTATTCATTGGGTAGCGGTATTCTCGATATGATGGATGCTTTCTTTCCGGAAGATTCACTGGCGTTTCTGCAAGTGTGGGTATACTTGATCTGGAGCGTGGTTATTTTCATCTTAAGTGTGCTGGGTTTTCACACCGCCGTAAAAACACCGTTTGCTCCAATTCCTCCGCCTACGATCCTCCTTGAGGGAAATCATCTCTACCTATGGGGATTCAAGGGTTTCATCACTCTTGCAATTTTTTGGCCCTCTTCAGGCGTGGTAAGCATGATCGTCTACAGCCTCGTCATTGTGGTGCTGATGGTGAAAGTTGAGGCGCCACGCAAACGTAAGGCGGCATACGCCATTATTGGTGCACTAGGAACATACTTAGTCAATGTTGCCAGAATTACATTGATAGTTCTGTACGTTACTTACATGAGCCTTGACGTGGAAGCGTTTCACGAATCTATCGGAGAAACCCTATTCATATGCTGGATCTTTGCGTATTTACTTGTCGTAATTCGAATTGAAAATCTATTGTGGGTTCGAGTACAACGGGAGAAAAGGATGACGGGCGGGTAAACACAAACCGTGTAGAAAGTTTCTAATGGCTCGAAGACAAGTCGGAATCAAAGTGTTCGCTATGACTTACCGATCAGCGTCGCCATTTTCCACGCTTCGTGACAACGAGTTGAAAATTTTGCTAATTGTCGCGTCGACGCTGTGGATCTACAGCTCACTTCTGAAGTTTCCATTCATGGTCCCAAGTAACTACAGCGATGTAGGCTATTTGTGGATTCGAGATGTCTATCAAGGTCAGCACAATCTCCAGATTCCTTACGTAGATTATGAATTGGAGTATCCACAGGTGATTGGGGGCCTCATTCTGATTGGACAGGCCATTTCAACTTACTTTCCCTTCGTTATCGATCAATACAACACATTCGTTGTCGTAGAATCCATACTTCAGTATCCGTTCATGATCGGAACAATCACCATTCTCTTCATGCTATGCAAGAAACTGAAGATAAGCCGCGCGCGAATCTACCTGTATGTTCTATCAACCTTAACGTTCATCATTTACGGATTCTACAATTGGGATTTTGTCGTCGCATTTTTCACAACGCTTGCCATCTGGTTATATGTGAACAAACGCTACAATAAGAGTGCACTGGCATTAACTATAGCTGTTCTCACTAAATTCATTCCTGGAATTATGCTACCGGCGATGGTTGTTGGACTCCCCGACAATAAAGCAAGAATGCGGTTCTTGGCGATCTCGGTGCTCACTTGGCTTGGCGTAAACGCACCCTTTGCATTGAGTAATTTCGGGACATGGATAAAATTATTCATTGGTTATAGTGGTCCTAATCATCAACTCCAGAACACTTGGATCTCAATGGTGATTTCGACTGCGGGGTTGGGTGATATTATATCGGGCGCCAGAGCTGGTCACGTTGTAAGCTTTGCAATTATTGGATACTTAGTATTACGGGCGATAACTAGTGATAAAACGCCGCTTGAGAAGATACTGTTGTCGTGGTATGCCTGGTACGGAGCGATTTACCTTTTTGATCCTCAAATGTTCGTGCAGCTATTTCCGATCATCGTGCTCACCCCTGACTTCAACTTTCTGATTTATCGAATTGCTGATCTGTTCAATGCATGCATAATTCTATTCTACTTCATAGGAAGTAGTCACCCTGAACTTCCGCGATACTTAACCGATCAGCTGACTCCATTTGGACTGATCAATCTCTTCGCTGCACTTCGGCAGCTAATTTTTCTTGGAGCATATTTCGTAGCTTTTAACCCAAAACGGCAGGATCGTCTGAAGCATTTCGCCAGCGCGCTTGCGTCTCCTGTACGGCATCTGAAATAGTTGCCTATGTACGTTTCAATCCTAGCTTCGTTAGT
>DASQZS010000129.1:0-5164 GCA_035638535.1 Candidatus Acidiferrum sp. | reverse complement strand
CCTAGAGGTGGCCAGAAACCCATTCGTAATCGTAACGCGAAGTACATGGCGAAGGCTCCGCCGAATAGAAGTACTTCTGTCATAATGATGATCTGCATCGTAAGGGTGATGTCGACTGGGAAGCCTCCAATAACGGTGTCTCTAGGAATTCGTCCTAACTTTGAAAGAGCCGCAGACCAGTTCCTAGTGTCGCTATAAAGAAATATCAATACGACAGCGACGAAGGACAGTGTCATCAAAATGCCCGCATAGAGAACGAGACCCTTCAGCAGGAGGAAAATTCCAGTCATCGCCACGCCGGTAGCGGCAGCGATTAAGACTGGCCAAAAACTATGTTCGTAATATTCCGGAATTTCCACTTCATGAGAAGGCTCAGCGGCGGTTCCCAAGTTCAGCCCTTCGCCCAGCGTCTCTGCAATAGATATAAGTTTTCGCTAAAGCTCGCCACTTCTTCGTCGGATAATGAAATCGCATTTTTATTAGCAACTGTCCACTTTCGGGTGACGAAGAGCATTGGTCACGCGGAAGCTATACGCTATCCTTGGAATAGTCTGCGGCTTCATTCTGATCGATTATGGATTTAACTTCCTCGCAGTCGGGTTTCCAGGCGCTGAGGAGTTGACTTCCCAGTTCGTGGGAGGCAGCCTTGCTCTTGGTGGGTCAGCAGTCGTATTTGTAGCGCTCTACTCGCTCCTCTCACCAACAATTGTACCGCCGACGAATGTGACCCAAGAACCAGTTGGAGCCGCTCCAGATATTTCTGCGGAGATCATAGTTGAAGAACAAACAGGATCTCAATATGGGTTCTATAAGCACATTGAGTACATTGGATATTTTTTCACCGCGATAGGTCTCTTTTCAGGAGCAGATCTCATTCTGCAAGTCTTCATTCGCCAGCTTTACAATGAAACAAGATGGTGGATTGAGGTACTCCTAGTCACCTTCGGAGTGTTGTCGTTTGCGATCTTTGGCTCCATAGGTAGAATAGGTGCGCAAGAAGAGCGTGAGATGGCCTTACGTATACAGCAAACGACCCAAACTGCTCCTCTAGAATCCGTAAGCTCATCAGGATCGTCCGACGTGCCTCAGATTCCCACTATGATTGAAGTTCGCCTTGCGGATTTTGTGAAGTCGACGAGCGGTGACTTCGAGCATCGTCTTTCAGAGAGAGTCTACGATATGATCCGAGTCCAACCTGACATGATTTCAATTTGGAGGGAAGAGCGCCAGGAGATCCGCGCGGTCTATCTTGCTGGTCCATATGAGTTAACAAAAGATCATTTAGAAGAACAACTAAAGCGAGGAGAAGAATTGAAGGTTGGAATCGTTTCCCTGCCTCTCGATGTTATTCAAGATTTGCTTAAACCTGCGACTGTTTCAGCTTAGTCCGGGTTGATCGCAGCAAATTAGCTTCTTGTCAACACTGCTCGCAATATGACTGCGATCACCGCGATCGTGGTCAGGGTGAAGGTTACTATTACAACCTGTTCTTTGGTCAAGGATCCTACTTCCATGGATCGCCTATTACCTTGGTTCCGTACAGCCAACTGTAAACCAGATTCGCGAGCATAATCACGACTCCGATTCCGATCAAATATGCGCCAATGCTTGCAAACAAGTTAGGTGTCGCGTATTGTACGGGATAGGTATACCAGCGTCTGGGCATTCCCTCCAAACCTAGAAGTAGCATCATTGAGAACAGTAGGTAAATTCCTACTTCGGTAATTATGAATTGGATATTGCCCCACTTCTCGCTATACATCCTGCCTGTCATGTATGGGAAGTAGAAGTACATGGCCGCGAAAATCGCTTGCGTCGAAGCTCCCAGCAACATCAAATGGAGATGGCCGACAACCCAGTAGGTGTCGTGGAGAAGATAATCAACTGGGATTGATGCGTTGAAGATGCCTGTGGCTCCAGCGAAGAAGAACGTCGAAATGAACGCTATAGCGTACTTCATCGGAACTTTCAAGCTAATTCGACCTCCAATCATCGTGCCAATCCAGTTGAACACTTTGATGCCAGAGGGTACAGCGATGGCCATCGTCATAGCCATGAACGGAAGCCTTGCCTCTATCGACAAGCCAGATGTAAACATGTGATGAGCCCAGACTCCGAAACCGAAAACTCCGATCATTATACCTGACCCTGCAATCATGCCATATCCGAAGATAGGTTTGTGCGAGAGGGCAGGAATTATTTCTGAGATCAACCCGAACGCAGGGATTATCATGATGTAAACTTCCGGGTGTCCGAAGAACCAGAACATATGCTGCCACATCAACGGATCACCACCATACTTAGGCAAGAAGAAACCCGTACCTGCATTTCTGTCCAGAAGTAACATCACAAGAGCAGCGGAGAGAACCGGTGTTGCCCCAATAATGAGGAATGAGTTGACCAGAATCATCCAGACAAACAATGACATATTCCTGAACATGACGCCTGGTCCGCGCAGTTTGTAGATAGTTACCACGAAATTTACCGCGCCCAAAATCGAGGACGTACCTAAAACTAGAAGTCCGAGCAGCCAAAGATCAACTCCGTATCCAGGGGAATACACCGAAAGCGGAGCATACCCACTCCAACCGGCATCAGGCAGTCCCGCCCAAATCAAAGCGCCTCCAATCGGGAATAACCAGTAACTTAACGCGTTCAATCGCGGAAAGTACATGTCTTTGGCCCCGATCAGCTTTGGAACGAGATAGTTGCCGAAACCAACCAGGCATGGGATAACCCATAGGAAAATCATCGTAGTGCCATGAGTCGTGAACAAGCTGTCGTATACTTCAGGAGTAACAACCGCGTTGCCTGGCTCAGCGAGTTGCGTACGAATTAAAAGTGCCGCTACTCCACCCAAAAGAAAGAAGAAGAACGACGTAGCGATGTAAAGGATCCCAATGTCTGTATGATGGGTTGTTGATAGTATTCCCTTTAGGCTAGAGTAGAATGCTGGTTTTTGCTTCTCTTTAACCAATACCTGCATGCTTCGCTCATTCACCCATCTATGATGTCACGACGAGTTGCGCGACCATCGTATAGTGTCCGGTTCCGCAAAACTGAGTGCATTCAATCCTGTAAGTTCCAGGTGAATCAACCTCAAGCCAAAAACGGTTGATGTGACCTGGTATCGCATCAATGTGAATACCGAGTTGATAAATGAAAAAGCTGTGCGCTACATCCATTGATATCACCTGCAGTTGAATCGCCTGCCCAGCTTTAACATATAGGTAATTTTCGCTGCTATAGCCGTTCGGATATGTAATGGTGGTCCCGTTAGGCCAAGTAATACTTGTCCCATTTGGGTACTCGAACGTCCAGTAAAATTGCCGAGCAATGACCGTAACTGTTGGGGTGTTGGGAGGCGGAGTGTCAACGGCGACTAGTTGAATGGCTGAAATTACTCCAATGTAGCCTAAAACTACTGAGGTAATTATGACCGCGAGCAGCTCTATCGCGTGTGTCTTAGAAGTCATGGGTTCTTCTCTACTCTCTTCTCAGGTTTTTCTCTGTAACGAATCACAGCGTAGAACAGCAGACCAAACACGACTATGCCAACTGCGATTCCGATTATCAAGATCTGGTTGAATAACCCCCATTCACGTTCTACCTGAGACTGGGCGTGAGCGAGAGGTAACATTGTAGAAGATAGTGACGCTAATATTGCCAATACACAAGACACACGCAGGCGTGGTCGCATTCGGATCAACACGTTAAATTTGACCTGCAACTCTGAAGCTCTAATATTTAGGTTTGGATGACGATTTTACGAAAGTAAATAACCTGTTAGTGAATTGTGCAGTTGTTCTTCGTAGGATTCGGCAAACCTAAATGTTGCATGGGAGCGTATCGTCGTTTAAGCCACAGGCAAACTGCGCGAACATCATGAGAGAATTGGTGAAGATTTGAGTAACTACGGAAATCGCATCGGCGACTACTTCACCGTTATGAAGCCTGCGATCGCTTTTCTGAACGTATTCGTGGGAATCGCTGCTATTCTCCTCGCTGTCGGCCTTTCGGCTCCTCTTTGGGCAATAATTTTCACTTCAGCAGCAGGTTTTCTTTCGGCAGCAGGAGCCGGAGCAATAAACTGTTACATCGATCGTGGTCTGGATAAACAGATGTCTCGAACACGTTGGCGGCCTATTCCGGCTGGAAGAATTCCTGCCGACCAGATCTTGAGTTTGGGTCTTATTCTTTCATCTGCAGGAGTAGCCCTAGCGGCGGTTTACCTGAACCTTCTTACGGCCTTCTTCATTGGTTTGGGGGTCTTCTGGTACATTTTTGTTTACACTTTGTGGTTGAAACCTCGTACGAAGTGGAATATTGTAATAGGCGGCGCAGCCGGTTGTTTCTCCGCGTTGGCCGGTTGGTCAGCCGTTACTGGAGGAGTAGGATTGGTTGGCGTTTTAGTTGCCTCTCTTGTCTTTCTGTGGACGCCAGGACATTTTTGGGGATTGGCAATAGCAAAGTCCAAGGATTATGAAAATGGTGATGTTCCGATGCTGCCTGTTGTTGACGGTCAGACTAAGGCAAGTCTCTACACGGCTATTTCGAACATACTGCTGTTCCCATTTACGATAATGCTCTATTTGCTAACGGTCAGTTGGAGTAATATCTATGGAGCCGCCATAGTGGGAGTCGGAATTATACTTCTCAATTTTAGATTTCTTCAAGCTAACCTTGAACTGTCAAGGACGGCAGACACGTCGAGCGCTTGGAAGGTCTTCAAACTTTCAGTGAGCTACCTATTCCTCATACTGTTGCTCACCGTGATAGGACACATACTCTAGTCGGATCTGGCGGTAAGCTTAGAAATGCGAGCTGAACCGTCATCGGATGATCCATCTTGGCCTACGAGTTTGTCGAAGCGTTCTCTTCGGTAATGCCGCGAATTAGAATTACTCAGATTTTGGCGATCCTCGGCGTCTTGCTCGACATTGTAGTTAGGATAGTTACTCAGAATTTCTTCGGTCCAAGTTATGTTGACATTCCCGCAGCGTTAATTGTCGGATACTATTTCGGGAAGCGACCAAGAATCTCGCGATCTCAGCAGGAGAAGTCTAAGTGGGTTAGATTGTCCTAACCCGTATTCATGTGAGCCGTCCTACCATCCATTTTGCTAAATCACCTATAGTTTCGTCAATAATTTGATGCCCCATAG
>DASQZS010000128.1:0-9053 GCA_035638535.1 Candidatus Acidiferrum sp. | reverse complement strand
AAGCTTCCCAGATCACCGTATACGGAGACCCCATCTAAAGTCAACAGTTTCCCATTTTTCTGATTCTCACTTGATTGAGAACCAGAAAAATTTTACCTGCGATAACAGGGGATCCTCATCTGTCCGCGACGGCGACTCGGTCAGTCTATCGTGGTTGGAAGAGCCTGCGGCTCGCCAACGGCTTAATCGAAGTTCAAGTAGTACCGAATATTGGCGGGAGAATTATTCAACTAAAACTCGAGGACTTTGAGTATTTCTGGGTGAATGATCAACTAGCAGGAAAACCTCCGACAGCAAGTGGGCTCGGTGATAATGACGCGTGGTTAAATTACGGAGGTAGCAAGCTCTGGCCTGCACCTCAGGGTTGGGAGAGCGACAATCTCTGGCCGGGACCTCCGGATGCGGTTCTTGACGGGAGTCCACACGTCGGTTCCATTCTCGCTCCAAACAGACAATTTGCTTCGGTACAAGTAACTAGCCAAAAAGACAAACGAAGCGGCATCCAGTTCACGCGCAGGCTAAAACTCTACGAAAGCGGTGCACATGTCAGCATCGACTGCAGAATGGAAAACATCGATACCAAACCCAGACGTTGGGGCATATGGCAGGTCACACAGCATAATACCGCGAACAGGAGCCACCCCGGATATGATGAAAACGTCCACGTTTACTGCCCAATCAAAGCTGAAAGCAAGCATCCCAAGGGCTACAAGGTCATATTCGGCCCCGACGATAATCCAGAATTTAGTGTCAAGGACGGAATGATGTCTGCCAAGTATTTGCATCAGGTCGGCAAAATAGGCATGGACTGTTCAGCGGGGTGGTATGCACTCGTAAACGAAACCTGTGGCTACGTGTTCGTTGAACGATTCGATTGGACAGCTGGGCGCGAGTATCCTGACGATGCATCATTCGAACTTTGGACCCAAGGCACAGGAACAATCCAGGCGTATGGAAGGGAAATCGAGATGCCTGATAAACTCGAGGAGAACCCTTACCTTCTGGAAACCGAAGTCCTCAGTCCGTTTGCTCGCATCGAACCCGGTGACAGCGCCTCATTCCACACCGACTGGTACGTAACAAGAATCGGGGAACACTTACCAGTTATTGCTTGTTCTCCCGTCGGCGTTACTTGTAAGCCATTACAAGTATCTCGCTGTGGACACAAACTCGCTCTTGAAAGTGGGCATTTCGGGGTCTTCGAACTAGGAGAAGCAGCATTGGCTTTCGTGGATGCTGACGAAGTGGAAATTGGTCGTGGCACCGCACGAGTAACCGTTTCCCCAAAGCGACCACTAACAACAGAAGGACTCACTAAGCTGGCCGAAAGTGCTGAGATTCCTTCCAAAACCCATCACGTGTCACTGATAATATTTAACAAATCTCGCAATACGATCGGAAACTTAGCTTCAACGAGCGTAGACTGAGAGTTCGTAACCGTGAATCGCTTCACCAATCTGCGACGGAGCCATCTTCATAGTAGACATTGGGTATGTCCTTAGCAGTGTACGGTACGTTTTCCAGGAACTCTTCATTCAACACGAACCCGAGACCGGGCCCACGTGGTAGTTTTAGATAGCCGTCTTCAATTTGCAAGGGTGGCTTCAATAGGTATTTTCTAGGGCCAGTATCTGCTGGGATCATTTCTTGGATCAAAAAGTTTGGGATACTTGCGGCAAGATGGATTGAAGCGGCCGTCGCTACTGGACTGTTGGGATTGTGAGGAGCTACTGAAACGTAGTAACACTCGGCCATTGCAGCGATTTTCTTACACTCCATGATGCCGCCTGCATGGCAGACATCGGGCTGTATGATTTGCGCTGCATGTTTTTCCAGGAGCGAGCTAAATCCGAACTTTGTGTAGAGTCTCTCTCCAGTCGCGATGGGAACATTCGATTTAGAACAAACCCATGCCATCATTTCTGAATTTTCTGGCGGGATGGGTTCCTCGAAGAACAATAGATTGTATGGCTCAAGTTCCTTTGCCAGAAGTGTGGCTGTGCTTGGGTCCAATCTCCCATGAGCATCTAACATCAGATCGATCTCTCCTCCAACCGCCTTTCTGACCGCCGCAACTCGAGCGACTGTTTCTTTTATCGGCCTTCGCTTCATTACGTCTTGTTGTGATGGGATTCCGGATACCGTGTAAGTGTTTCCACCTTCGGTGAGAAACTTTAGCCCCTTGAAGCCTTTCGTCACAATTCGTTTTGCGTTCCTTGCTAAATCGTCTGGTGTCGCACCGGAGACGTGGGTGTAGGCTTTCACTTTGTCTCGGCAAGGACCGCCCAGCAATTTATAGACAGGACAATCCAAGCTCTTGCCCAGAATATCTAATAGCGCTTGCTCTACACCAGAGATTGCGCTGCAGAGAATAGGACCGCCCTTCCAGAACGTCCCTCTATACATTGCCTGCCAATGACGTTCAATTTCTGTTGGATCCTTTCCCAGCAAGTAGCGTTTTAGTTCCAAAACTGCAGTTTCAACCGTCTTCTCTCTACTCTCGAGCGACGCCTCTCCATACCCGACTAAGCCGTTACTTGTTTCTACTTTCACGAAGAGCCAGTTTCGCCAATTATCTCCTTTTCTTTCCCCGGCAAGAAACGTCTTCACGTCGGATATCTTCAAACTAGGAAACCTCCGTACTACTTGTAATACCCGGCTTTTTTCATGATTTCGTAAACGTCTCTCGCAGCAAATTTCAGAGCATGTGAAGGTGTCTCTGAGCCCTCAATTGCGTTCTGAACCGCCAATCCGAGTCGATCACCAATGTCAGTATATTCTCCAATCATAGGCCTCATCTCTCTTCCAGCTCTTCTGACACGATTTTCCGTGTTTATCCAATCTTTGTAAGGGAAGCGCTTAAAATAAGCAGGATCTGTGATCACTGATTTTCTTGCTACGGTTCCGTGAGATTGTTCTGTTACCGACCGGAGCACCATTTCCCTGCTGGTCGCCCATTTTATCCATTCCCATGCTGCTCGAGTTTTGGTTGAATCTCGATTGATCGCAAAAGACCATACGTAGAGACCTGAAAGGTGTTTTCGAATCGTTCCTCTCGGTACGGTCGCGTAGCCTACTCGGCCGGCTACGACCGACTCCTTAGGGTCTTCCGTTCCAGGGGCATACACGCCGCCGTCGATGAACATGGCCGATTTTCCTTCTCTGAAAATTGACCAGCACTTGTCCCAGTTCATTGTCGCGGCGTCGGTTCCGGGGCCATATTTTGTGAGCAGATCAACGTAGAATTTGAGTGCATGAATTCCTTGTTTGCTATCGAATTTCGGTCGCCACTTTTCATCAAACCATCTTGCTCCCCATGCTCCGAAGAATACGTTGCCGAAAACAAACATGTTTAGCCCATATCCAGCCATTCCGCGCATTACGATTCCCACTTGATCTGATGGCTTGTGGAGTTTTTTTGCTGCTCGTGCGAGTTCTGGCAGTGTCTTAGGGATCTTGATGTGGGAATTCTTGAAGAGGTCTTTTCGATAGAATAGGACGTTTCCTTCTCCGCTGTAGGGAATTCCGATGAGTTTTCCATTCCATCGGTTGTATTGGATGAAGTTTGGGTAAATGTCTCGGGTTATTGACAGGGCTTCCTGTTCTGTTGTGTAGGATCGGTCTGTGATTAGTTGAGAAAGATCCATCAATGAATTGGATTTGGCGTAGAGCGAATGTTCTTGTTTGGTCAATAGGAGTACATCATAGTTGGCTTCGTGAGTGATGATGTCTTTTGTCATTTTCTCGCGTAATTCTTGTTCCGTGTACATTTCGAGTTGAGTTTCGATTCCGCTCTTATCGCTGAACTCTTTCGCGTGACCTCGGAATATGTAGTTGGGTGAGAAGTCTTCTACTATAATGGAGAGGTTTTCGCTGGGCATCGGTTACACTTTCGTGTCAGCGCCAAATTATAGATCGAATTTTCCGTTGAGCGAATATTTCTTTGCGCAGATTTCATTAAGTTCTATTCCTAACCCGGGAGTGTCAGACATCTCGATCATTCCGTTTTGTATGATCTGTTTATTCGCCATCTTAGACCAGATCGGGACGTCGTGTCCGTGGAATTCTAGAACACCAAAATTGGGTATTGAGGCTGCAAGATGTGCTTGTGCCATTGTCCCGATGGGACTGCTGCAGTTATGTGGCGAGATTGTGATCTCTTTCACTGCTGCCATCTGGGCGATGAATTTTGTCTCCAAAAGGCCGCCGGTTTTAGGAGCGTCTGGAGTTGCGATTCTTATTCCCGTCTTAAGAAGGGATGAAAACTGATATCTTCCGTAGTGATTTTCGCCGCTCGCAATCGGCGTTGTTGTTGACGAGGTGATCTCTCTTAGGGTGGCAAAGTTCTCTGGAGGTACGGGATCCTCAAGCCACATGACTCCATATTTTTCCAAACTCTTCGCTAGGCGTATTGAACTTGTGACATCATATTTCCAGTGCAGATCGAACAGAATATCGGCCTCGTATCCTACAGCGCCTCTCACGGCGCCTACAAGTCCAGCCAAATATTCAAGCTCCTGGTTCGTGAGGGCGCCAGTCTTCTGCGACTGCGTGTAGGGCGTGGGAACATCCAGATCGAATTTGATTGCTGTGAAGCCTTCATTCTTCATCTCTTTCGCTCGCGCCGCGTACGCATTGTGACTGTACTCATCCGTGTAGACCATCGACCAAGCTCTTCCGTGGACAGGCTTAGCTTCGCTGTTGTGCGGGTTCACGCCCAGCTCTCTCATCCATAACGGCGTGGAAGGGAGAACCACTCTACTCATGGCCTCCAATCCCTTTCCTGAATGCGTGTCTACGTAAACTCTGACTTTGTCGGTCATCTTGCCGCCTAGCAATGCATATACTGGTACGTTCAGGCTCTTACCGAGCAGATCAAGGATAGCTATCTCGATTGCGGAAAAGGCGTGAGAGCTGATTCCGTATGTTCCAGAGGGCACCGAGGCCCATCTTAGTTTGTCCATTATCCGATTCAGGTTAAATGCATCTTCCCCGATCACGAGAGGCGCGTATTCTTGGACGACTCCTTCAAGCTGTGGCGCTGGGAAGGCCTCACCGGTACCACTCAGTTCACCCGCGTAAACTCTTACAAATGTCCATTCGTAGTTGGCTTGGACTGTTCCAGCCTTAAGGTCTGTGATCTTCAATTTCATATTCAGTTATCTCCGTGAGTCTACGATTGCTATCGGTTACATTTCTGTAGCATAGTTTTTTGCGCATTTGAACCTTTATTATGGAACAGAGAGAGCGATGAAACTTTCATCCGATTGAACTGACAACAGCAGCAAAACCCAATCGACCAATTGAGTACGAGCCATTCTTGATTCGTATCCGTTGCATTTAGTTAGCGGAATCACATTATCCAGACTGAGCCCTAATGCATTTTAGCTTCCCATACGCACACGAAACCGTAGAACTGGATCTGCCCGATCGCAACTTAGCTTTCTACGTTCATCGCAATCAACTGCCTGCCAGCAACAGCGTGAGCGAATCGATTACGGAAGCAATGAGACACCCTTATGGAATACCGTCTCTCGCGAAATTGGCAAGCGGCAAGGACCGAATAATCGTGCTCGTAGACGACTTGACACGTCCAACTCCGCTGAAGAAAATCTTGCCGACGATCTTGGAGCAATTATGTACGGAAGGATCGAAAGCTGAGAAAATCAAGATCATAATCGGGCTTGGCACGCACAGACCCATGTCTGATACGGAGATTAAAGAGCACCTTGGACAAGAAATCGTGGAAAACTTCACAATTGCGAATCACGATTTCAAAGACGACAAGAAACTGATTAACCTCGGCACCACAGAGTTAGGGATCCCAGCGATTGTCAATAGGGAGGTCGTAGACGCAGACTTCGTGCTGAGCGTCGGAAACATTGTACCTCATAACGCTGCTGGATGGGGAGGCGGCGCGAAAATGATCCTCCCAGGCGTTTCAGGTGAAGAATCAGTTGGAAGGTTGCACATTGCAGCGGGGAGAGTCAGACCGATTGCGGGCCTGGTGGCTACCCTCGATAATCCAATGCGACACGACATTACAGCAATAGGAAAGAAAGCGGGTCTAAAGGCGATAGTCAACACTGTGCTAAACAATGAAGATGAAGTGGTTCAAGTTGTCGCGGGCGAACCTGAACAGGCTTTCAACGAGGGAGTGAAAACAGCTCGCAACGTCTTTTGTCAAAGGGTCTCCGAGCTTGCCGACATTATCATATTCTCCACCTACCCAGCGGATATCGATTACTGGCAAGCAATGAAAGCGCTTGACTTCGCTCATGTGGGCGTCAAGAAAGGAGGCACTATCATTCTCCTAACTCCTTGCCCTGAACGCATCTCTCCAACCCATTCTACGTTCGGTCAGTACGCTACGAAAAATTACAAGGACATTACAGAGGCTATCGAAAATAAGACCATCAAAGACTTGCCGGCTGCAGGCGCGTTACTAATGCATGCACAGATACGTGAGCACGCAAATATCATATGCTGCTCAACAGGTCTCACAGAGGAGGATACACGCGCGCTTGGGTTCGAACGAGCCTCAACTATTGATGATGCCGTGCGAATGGCTATCATGCGTCATGGCGACCTTGCGCGTGTTGGCGTCTTGGAGTGTGGAGAAGTTGTCCCCGTCTACGACCCATTAGCCCAAACTTCGAAACGCTAACTCGATGGCGCGTGGTTCGCCTCAAGCAGTGAGTGTCTGTGGGTCTTGGATCAGTTCCTTTACCCTTTGGAGAAACTTTGTCGCGTACATGCCATCGATTACTCTGTGATCGAACACTAATGTTAGCGTCGCAATTGGCCTCACTGCTATTGCTCCGTCAATCGCGACCGGTTTCGGGTTGGCTCTGCCAACTCCTAGGATTGCCGTTTCAGGCGGATTGATTATCGGTGCGAAGAGGATTACGTCGCCGGCCATGCCGAGGTTGCTGACTGTGAATGTCCCCCCAGTCATTTCTTTCATACTAAGAGCATGACTTTTCGCGCGCTCGATGAGTTCCCTACTTTTTAGTGATATCGCTACCAGGGAAAGATGATTGGCGTTTTTGATGACGGGAACGAGAAGGTCGTCATCTAGACCCACAGCTATTCCGACGTTGACCTCGCTCATGGGCTTAAGCTCGTCGCCGAGTAGCATTGAGTTTGTTCGTGGAAATTCGGTGAGCGCGATGGCCACTGCTTTTACTATTACATCGGTAAGCGAGATTCTGTTTCCCGTTTCCTGCAGGCTGGCCTTCAGCTTAGTCGCAGCAGTCATGTCAACTTCCATTGAGATCGGAACGTGTACGGCTGTTTGAGCGCTTAGTGAAAGTCGATCTGCAATTACTTTCCTGTGCGCGGTCAGCGCGACAGATGTTGATTGTGTGGGGGAATGTTCCGATTTATCAGCTGCTCGTAGTACGTCTTCGGATACGATTCTGCCACCTGGGCCCGTTCCTCGGATTTGGCTAAGATTTATCCCCCGTTCTCTCACAAGTCTTCTTGCAGAGGGAGAAATTCTGATTTCTCCGAACTCGCTCGGTTTGTCTTGAGCGACTTGTTTGGGTGGTGTTTGTGCTGCGATGGGTTTCTGGGGAACGTTCGTTACCATAAATGAGGAGATGTCCTCGCCAGCGGATCCGATGACCGCTATGACTGAGTTTACGGGAACTGTTGATCCAGCTGGATAGAGAATTTTTAGGAGCGTGCCGCCTGCTGGAGCCTGCAGCTCATCTGTAGCTTTTTCTGTTTCGATCTCGCAGAGGCTTTCTCCTTCTTTGATCTCGTCTCCTTCGTGCTTAATCCATTTGCCAAGAAAACCTTCTTCCATGGTCCAGCTTAGTTTCTTTAGAATGACTGGGGTTGCCATGTCAAGTTACCCTATTTCTGGCCTACCAATTCGAGAACCGCTTCTTTCACATGTCGCTCTTGCGGTACCACAGTACTCTCAAGAACCGGAGCGTACGGCACCGGGACATCCATTGCAGAGACACGCCTCACTGGGGCATCCAAGTAGTCGAAAGCTTCCTCCATAATAATTGTCGCAATTTCAGCTGCAACTCCTCCTGTTTTGGCATCTTCGGAAGCAACGACAACGCGTCCGGTCTTCTTCACTGAATTAATAATCGTCTGCTTGTCGAGTGGAACGAGCGTTCTGGGGTCGATGACCTCTACGCTAACTCCTGTATTCGCTAAATCTTCGGCAACTCGAAGTGCTTTGTGGACCATCATCATTGTTGCGATCAACGTTATGTCGTCACCTGATCTCTTGATGTCCGCCTTTCCGAACGGAATTTCGTATGGCTCTTCTGGAACGTTTGCGATCAAGCCAGGATATGGTTCGCGCAGTTTTGGCATTCTCTTGGCGTAGTAGAGGAGTTTATGCTCGACGAAGAGTACTGGATCTTGACCCCGGATTGCGCTGATCAGTAAGCCCTTCGCGTCGTATGGTGTAGACGGGACTGCTACTTTGAGTCCTGGGGTATGGATGAACCAAGCTTCGAGGCTTTGTGAATGGTGTGCCGCTCCGCACGCGACGGGGTACCTTGAACCACAAGGTGTTCTGAGCACTACGGGCACGTTCATTGAGCCGCCAAACATGTATCTGATCTTAGCCATTTGATTGAATACTTGATCCATTCCGCATCCAATGAAATCCATGAATTCGAGCTCTGCTATAGGATGCATTCCGGTGACTGCTGCGCCTACCGCGGCTCCAATAATCGCCGCTTCGGATATTGGCGTGTCGCGTATTCTTTCTTCTCCGAATTCCTCCTGCAATCCCTTTGTGCAGCCGAAGATTCCGCCGAATTTGCCCACGTCTTCGCCGAGAACGAAAACCGTTTTGTCTCTTTTCATTTCTTGGCGGATCGCTTCGCGAATTGCTTCAGCAAAGTCAAGCTGTCGATTTTCACTCATTCTTGATTCCTCTGTGATTCGAAGAGATACGATGCGGCGTCTTCAGGTCGAGGTGATGGGCTCTCTTTGGCGAACGCTACTGCGTCAGCCACTTCTTGAATAACTTCCTGCTTGATGCTATCTAATTCTGCTTGACTCACCGTGTGCTCTGC
>DASQZS010000127.1:0-15139 GCA_035638535.1 Candidatus Acidiferrum sp. | reverse complement strand
AGCGAGCAGTGCGTGTTCAGCTGTTGGGATAAGGTAGAGATCTTCTCCTTCTATTTTGTAAATTACGTCTTCGAAGTCGGAGAGCGCTACAGCTCCGCCTATAGCTTCTCGCCTAAGGAGGTACGGTGGTTGGATGAGAACATATCCTTTCTTTTCAATGAAGTCTAATGCGAATTTTAACAATGCGTAGTTTAGTTTAACCAAGTCTCCTCTTAGGTAATAGAATCTAGCGCCTGCAACCTTTGCCGCGCGTTCGAAATCGATAAGATGTAGTTTACTTGCAAGATCGATGTGGTCTTTGGGTGTGAAGTTAAATTCAGGTCGGTCGCCCCACTTTTTTACCTCGATATTTCCGTTTTCGTCTACTCCGTAAGGAACGGATTCATCGATGATGTTGGGCAGTGTTAGCAGAATTTTGGTAATGTTGTGTTCAAGTTTTTGAGATTCTTCCTCGAGCCTTTTAATTTCTGTTGGAACAATCTCGGCCTGACTTACTAAAGCGGAGGCATCTTCGCCCAATCTTCTTGCTTTAGCTATCTCTTCTGTGAGCTTGTTTCTCTTACCTCGTAGATTATTTGCTTCAGTTTGGATCCTGCGCCAATCCTTATCGTCTCTCAGCACGTCATCAACGAGTTTACTTTTCTCTGGATCGCCTCGTCGTCTTAGGCTTTCCTTAACGATCTCTGGATTATCACGAACGAACTTTATATCAAGCATCTTTTCCGCACCGAATCTGAAGCCCTGTTACTACATGAACATATTTGTGCCGTTACTTGAGTAGATTTGAACTATCCGATTCACGCAATATTAGCTCTGTAAAGCCAGATGTGATGTGATAAACGAGCTGTCGGAGAGTAGCACTACTCGGGTTAGAATCCCAGAACCCATACCATTCTACAAGTCCGTAGGTATGAACTGAAAAGATTCCGATCTAAAGTACGAGTGACAGTAAGTAAGGAACTAACTAGGAATCATCTTTCTTAGTGTAAGCGTGAATGAATTTCACGAGTCCGATTACACTTTCAGTTGGTGTGTCAGGCAGCATGCCGTGCCCCAAGCTGAATATGTGGCCACGCCTTCCCGAAGTTCGCTTTAGGATTTCCGTCGTCTGCGTCTTGATTATGTTTGTGTCAGCGAGTAAGACCGCGGGGTCAAGATTCCCTTGAATGGCTACACTTTCCCCTAATCTCTGCCATGCCTGATCAATTGGGATCCTCCAATCAATGCTGAATACGTCTCCTCCGGCCTCTTTCATTTCCTCTAAGAGAGTTGCTGTACCGGTTCCAAAATGTATTCGCGGTACTTCTGTGTTTTTCAGGTCATCAAGTACTCGTCGTGAATACGGTAAGACGTAACGATGATAATCAGTTGGGCTTAGGCAGCCTATCCAACTATCAAAAAGTTGAACAGCATCAACTCCTGCATGAATCTGAGCTCGAAGATACAGGGACATGGCATTCGCAAGTTTATCCATCAGTAGCTTCCATGTTTCGGGGTCTCGATACATGAGCGTTTTAGTTTTAACAAAATCTCTCGTCGAACGGCCTTCGATTAGGTAACTGGCTATAGTGAAGGGTGCTCCAGCAAAACCAATCAGAGGTACTCGACCATCTAACCGTTTCTTCGTTAGAGATATGGCGTCTAGAATAAACGGAACGTCGGCACTAGGATGAAAATCCTGTAACGACATGACAGATTTTAGATCACGTGTCGGGTTAGATATCATAGGCCCTACGCCTTCTTTGATTTCGAATGCTACTCCCATGCCTTCCAAGGGCAACATTATGTCCGCGAACATTATCGCGGCATCAACGCCAAGAACGTCAACAGGTAGACTGGATACTTCTGCGCATAATTCCGGCGTCTTGCATATTGTCATTATGTCATACTTTTCCCGAATTCTTCTGTATTCGGAAAGATGACGCCCGGCTTGGCGCATGAACCAAACCGGCGTACAATCGACGGGTTGTCGGTTGCATGCCGCCAGAAATCGATTGTTCAATTTTATGACGCGCCCGCGTGGCCTTTCGTCGCACGAAACGCCGCATCAGCAGCTTTGACAGTTTTCGCGATATCATTCTTAGAGTGTGCTCCTGAGACGAAGATTGTTTCGAATGCAGACGGAGGTAAATATGCGCCATGCGCCAGCATCGAATGAAAGAAAACTCCGTATTTTTTGACGTTTGAAGACTTCGCAGTTCCGTAATCGACGACATTCTTGTCGGTGAAAAATACGCCAATCATTGAAGCCACACGGTTGATTCGGATTGAACATTGGTTTGTTTGTGCGGCCTCTAAGAACCCATTTTGAAGTAACGCTGAATTCTCCTCCAGCTTCTCGTAGAAACCGGGTTTTTTGATTTCACGTAGTGTAACGCGCCCCGCGATCATAGCCATAGGGTTCCCAGATAGTGTACCGGCTTGGTAGACGCGCCCCAACGGAGCTACAAGGTCCATGATATCCTGTCTTCCTCCGTAAGCTCCGACCGGTAAACCTCCTCCTATTATCTTTCCAAGGCATGTCAAGTCAGGAGTGATTTCGTAAAGTTTCTGCGCTCCACCGTATGATGCTCTAAAACCAGTAATTACCTCATCGAAGATTAGCAATGAGCCGTATCTTTTTGTAATCTCTCGTAAACCAGTAAGAAATCTTGAGTTAGGTGGGATCAACCCCATGTTTGCAGCTATTGGTTCTACGATAATCGCGGCCAGATCGTCACCATACTTCTCGTAGATTTCTTTGACCGATTCGATGTCATTGTAGGTAGCGACGCAGGTATTTCCTGTCGAAGCTTCTGTTACGCCATCTGAGTCAGGTACGGCAAACGTCGCCATACCAGAACCGCCTTTGACCAGGAGAGCGTCTGCGTGTCCGTGATAACATCCTTCGAATTTTAGGATGCGTTGACGTTTAGTATATGCACGAGCAACTCGAAGGGCGGACATTCCGGCTTCTGTCCCGGAGTTGACAAAGCGGATCTTTTCAATTGATGGCATCGCTGAGATGATAAGTTCAGCTAATTCTGTCTCAAGCTTTGTAGGGGCTCCGTAGCTTGTTCCTCTCGGTAGGTACTTCCGTAACTCGTTAACGACTTTAGGATAAGCGGACCCTAGGATTAATGGTCCCCATGAGCTCACATAGTCAATGTAAGTATTGTCGTCTTCATCTTGAATCTTTGAGCCTTTAGCCTGTCTGATGAAGAGTGGGGTTCCGCCGACTGCTTTGAAGGCGCGAACGGGGCTGTTGACTCCGCCTACGAGTACTTTGCAGGCTTGGCGATACAGTGATTCGCAATTTCGATGTTTCAAGGTAGTCACGGGTAATAGCGATCTGCAATTTCAGCCGAGCATGTTCAAGATATTTTTGATATCCATATTTGCGCAGGTGAAGATGGGTGTTTCGAGAGCGGTGTATCGGCTAGCCTCACTGCTTCTTAGCTCCATTACAAGTTCGAGAAAATCAGATGGTTGATCAGCCTCAAATGCAAGTACAAATTCCTGGTCGTCTAATCCGAAGGAATAACCGGTATGAATTTTCACGTTAGGATACTTATGTCCTATTTTGAAGTGTTGCGCCATCATTAAGGTTCTTTCTTCATGAGGTAGAAAATACCATTCACGTTTTTTTATGAATGGATAGACAAAAAGATACTTCGACTCAACTGGATTCTGGAATTCGAAACCTTCTTGACCTTCATGCTGGTGAATTCCGAGATATTCAGATTTTCTGGTCATCGCTAAGTAGGAGTAGGGCGTGGTGAGGTACTTACCAAAATTGGAAGATAGTAGTGAGGCGATGAATTGCTGTATGTCATCTAAGCGTCGACTGGCCGTCCATAACAGGAAGTCGCAGTCCCCACGGATGCCAATCAAGGAGTAGCTCTTGAGGACGCTTTCAGCGGAAAATTTTTGGACGAGTAAGCTGAAGTTCTGTTTATCGATTTCTCGCTGTCGCTCATCGAGTCGTTTCCACTCAGAGTCTAACTTGAAAAAAGTATACTTCAGAAACTCCCTTTGTGTTGATTGCGTTGACTTTGGTTCCGATGTGAATTCTGATTTCACAGTCTTGTCTCCTTTAGACTACGTGCAAGTTCTTTTGCGAAATAGGTGATTATGATGTCTGCCCCTGCACGTTTTATGGAAGTCAAAATCTCTAGAGCAACTCGTTTGCCATCAATCCACCCTCGTTGTTCTGCTGCCTTTACCATTGAGTATTCGCCACTGACATTGTAAGCTGCTAGTGGAGTGCGAAAGGTTGCGCGTGCATCCCTTATCACGTCTAAGTAACTGAGTGCTGGTTTGACCATGACTATGTCGGCTCCTTCCTTGATATCTTCAGCTATCTCGCGCATTGCGTCTCGGCGGTTAGGAGGATCCATTTGGTAACCGCGACGATCTCCCCAGAGGGGTGCAGATTCAGCTGCTTCTCTGAATGGTCCATAGAATGATGAAGCATATTTTGCGGAGTACGACATTATTGCAATTTCTGTCAGCCCTTTCTCGTCGAGCGCTGTACGAATTGCTTTGACCTGCCCATCCATCATAGCGCTTGGGGCCACCATGTCAGCACCAGCTTCCGCATGTGAGACGGCGGTCCTCGATAACAGTTCTAATGTCATATCATTTGCCACTGTTTGATTGCTTACTATTCCGCAGTGACCATGATCCGTGTATTCACACATGCAAACATCGGTAACAACGGTGAGTTGAGGCACAGCTTTCTTTATCATTCGTACGGCATTTTGCACTATCCCATTGTGAGCGTATGCCTCGGTTCCTTTCGGATCTTTATGTTGAGGTAGTCCGAAAATAAGGACCGCAGGAATATTCAGAGCTGAGATCTCTTTGGCTTCCTCAGATAAGTCAGAAAGAGAGAGACGACTGATGCCAGGCATTGAAACTATTTCTTCTCGAGCCGTGATTCGTGCGTCGACGAAAATTGGATAGATTAGGCTAGATGTGGACAATCTGGTTTCTCGCACTAGTTCACGTAAAGACTCTGTTCGTCTTAGGCGACGGCTGCGTTGCCTATCGGGTATTAAATTTCGTGGGATCTCATACGTTTCCGATTTCATTCACTATCGCCTCCACTAATGCTTCAGTAGTGTGTGTATTCGCGATAACGGACACATTAATTCCTAATCGCTCAGCCGCTTTCGCAGTAACGGGTCCAATGCAAGCTGCTTTGATATTCTTCAAAATTCTATCCGCACATTTTTTTTCGTTCAAAATTTGAACAAAATTGTGCACGGTTGATGGGCTAGTAAAAGTGACCAAATCTATCCCTGACTCAAGGATTCCGATCAGTAGATCAGACGTTAGCTCTGAAGGAACTAATGTTCGGTATGCGATCACCTCCTCTACAATCGCGCCGCGTTGTCGCAACAGTTGCGGGAGTTTTTCCGACGCAATATTTGCTCGCGGTAACAGGATAAATCGTCCTCCTACATCTCCCAGGTCGGACGCGATTCGTTCTGTGAGATATGCGTCTGGGATGAAATCTGCCTTCTTACCTACTAGTCCGAGAGCGGCTGCAGTAGCCGACCCTATTGCCGCAATTTTCAGGCCATTGAGAATTTCAGTTGAAATTTTCAATTTAGCCATACGATTAACGAAGAATCTTACGCCTTGAACACTGGTGAAGATCACCCAATCATATTTGGTGAGATTTCGGATTGATTCGTCCAGGGGGATTGAATTTATTGGGTCGGCAATTTCTATTGTGGGAACTTCTATTGTTGTTGCTCCCAAAGCGTTCAGTTTGGTAGAAAGCACTGTAGCCTCTCCAGCTGGACGGGTTATCAAAATTCTCTTTCCTGTAAGTGCTTCAAGAGTGGTTTGCATCATGCCATCTCCATGATTGTCTCTGCTCCTTGCGCCAGTAATCTTGAAGCTAGTTCTTCGCCGACAGATTCAGGTTTCTGGGTCCGGGATGTTAGACGACTACGTACGAGAATTCTTCCGTTTGGTGCTGCCACCAGTCCTTCAATAGTGAATCTGGTCGATTCGTATCTAGCGTATGCTGCAACAGGTGTTTGGCAGTCAGCTCCAAGCTTTTTCGCGAAGGCTCTTTCAGCCTCTACAGCTTCACGAGTTGGTCGGTGTTCGATCTTTTTCATTAAGTCTCTAATTTCTTCGTCTGCTTCTCGGCATTGAATGGCGAGCGCGCCTTGACCAACTGCGGGTAGCATGACGTCGGTCGGAATGACTTCACTAACGTGACTTTGCAATCCAAGTCTTGCGAGGCCCGCGGAAGCTAAAACGATCACGTCGTATTCTCCGTTCCTTATCTTGCGAATCCGCGTGTCAACATTTCCGTGGAGTTCTAGAATTTCTAAGTCAGCCCGGGCCGCGAGAAGTTGAGCTTTTCGTCGAGCACTGCTTGTTCCAACCTTCGCTCTTGCTGGAATTTGCGAAAAATTGCATTTGCTTCGAGTTATCATTACGTCTCTGGGATCAAGGCGCTTTGTGACAGCCGCTATCACTAGTCCTGTCGAAATGTCTGTTGTTAAATCCTTCACGCTATGAATTGCGATATCTATTTCATGTTTAATCAGAGACTCTTCAATTTCCTTTGTGAACATTTCCTTCCTTGGTGTTGTCTCATTCCAGGAGCTTGCCTTGTCTCCTTTTGTGTGGATTGTGACTACTTTGTATCTAACTCCCGGGGTTATCTTTCTTAATGCTTCGATTGTCTGATTTGTCTGTGCGATTGCGAGGAGACTCCCTCTTGTGCCCACGGCGATTTGACTGATCATTGCTTCTGCTGCTGCCCCATTGCAAAAAGTTCGCGTATGATTGCTTCGTAGGATTCACCGTCTCCATTGCTAGCATGTTCTTTGAGTCTAGCGGTTGGTTCATGCAAGAGTTTATTGATTATTCGTCGAGTTAGAAGATCCATTATCTCTTTGTCTCGTTCAGAAGCATTGTGCATCCGCAGTAATGCTTTTGAGAGCTCATTTGCGCGAATTTCTTCAGCCATCTTTCGCAAATTCCTTAGTGTGTCATTGACGTCATAAATCCTGGCGTATGCTTCAAAATCTTCCACTTCTTTTTCGATCAAGCCCCTAGCTTTCAAAATTCGACTCTGGAAGGCAATATGATCTGTGACATGAGTGGCCAGGTCGTCGATATTGTATAATTGTATGCCTGGAATCTGGGCACCTTCTGGATCGAAGTTTCGCGGAACCGACGCATCAATCAGAATTAGTCTTCGATTCTTGCACTTCTCAACAGCCCTCTTCAAGTCTGCAGCGGATATAAGATGATCATGTGAAGAAGTGAAACATAAAATTGCGTCAAATTGATGAAGCGAATTTCGGACTTGGTCAAACGGTAACAGTTTTCCGTTCAACCGTTCGGCCAAAACTGCTGCACGCTCTGCGGTTCGATTGGTTACCCAAATTTGGTCTACCAGCGATGACAAGTCCGTCGCAGCGAGATTCATCATCTTGCCCGCTCCAATGAGGAGGATTGTTTGAATCGGATCCTTCTCCGAAATTGTCTTGAGAAGAGTTACTGCGGCAGAACTTATTGACCCCCCTTCTAGGCCAATACCAGTTTCCTTTCGCACCCTGGTCGCTGTTCGATACGCTCGCTGGAAGAGATCCGTAAGGATACGGCCAGTTGTTCCATTCTCCGCGGCTTCTCTCGCTGCAAGTTTCACTTGCTCCTGAATCTGTTGTTCTCCTAGCACTAACGAATCGAGCCCTGCAGCAACATTGAACAAGTGCCTTACCGCTTCGTTGTCGCGAAAAGTATAGACCTGCTCGCTCAACTCCTCCTTTGGAATGCTGCTCCACTTGCTCATCAGACCAGTAACTTGAGTGGCAGCGTCTGAGTCAACTGTAGAGATGACATATACTTCCGTTCTGTTGCAAGTCGAAAGAATTACGGCTTCACTGATCCCCTTACAGGTGTTCATTATCGCCCGTAGTCGGGCTTGCATGGATCCATTTGCGCAACTCAATTTTTCTCTAATTGAAACACGTGAGTGCTTATGGTTAGTGCCTACAATAGTCAGCTGCTTCGAAGTGAACAATTCGCTCACACTTTTTCTCTTGTCAGTCGCATAGATCTCAAGAAGAAATCTGTCAAATAGGAAGCAGCTTCAGACGCCCGGTAGCTGCGCTGAAAATGAATCTGTTGGAAGATGAATCGATTCATCATCCCAAGCAAGCATCCCGCAGCCATATTCGGATCAGTATCACGAAATTCACCGACTCTAATCCCGTTCCGAATTATTCGAGTTAACAATGACTCGATTCGTGCGAATTCATTCATCAACGTTTTAGCTCCAACAGGATCGAGACGAGTGGAGCGACGTACGTACAACCCAACGTTAATGAGATTATTTGGGAACGAGGAGAGATATGTTCTTGCATAAGCCCTGATTTGTGCTGAAGAGTCATCTGATTTCTTGCATGTGTCGTTCAGAAGTTTCATGAACTCAGTCATAGTAATGGTTTCGCGCACAACTGCCTCGAAGAGTGCTTCTTTATTCTTGAAGTAATAATAGACCGTGGGCGGTGTCACGCGGGCATCGCGGCAAATGTCACGCATTGAGACATTCGAGAACCCACGTTTAGTGAATAGCGCCTTGGCAACACCAAGTATCTGTTGTTCCGACGCGCTTGTCGCCGACCCCAAGATAATCTGTCTTTTTTGTGAAACCAGTTGTATTTAACGTTCGTTATAGCCGCTTACTTATTGAAGAAAAACGTTTGGTTTACCACTGGCTACGGGCAGGCTTAAGTTCGCTGACTCAGCCATCTTTGGAAGATGTAACTTGGCCTATCAAAACATCCTTGTGAATAAGGAGGGACCAATAGGAATAGTCCAGTTAAATCGTCCGAAGGTTCTCAATGCACTAAGTGCCGCATTAATGGAGGAATTGGTTGATGCGTTTGAGAAACTCGATAAAGATGAATCCATATCCGTGCTGATTCTAACCGGGGGAGAAACAGTTTTCGCAACTGGAATTGATCTGAAGGAGATAGCTGAAGCAAATCATATCGATCTAATCCTCAGCAGACGTTTCGAGCTTTGGGATCGGCTTCGGAAAATCGGTAAACCGATTATTGCTGCCGTCAGTGGCTACTGTTTGGGTGGAGGCAACGAGTTGGCTATGAATTGCGATATTATAATCGCGTCTGACACGGCGATATTTGGCCAACCTGAAGTCAATGTTGGCATAATGCCCGGTGCAGGTGGAACTCAAAGACTGACAAAAATCGCAGGTAAATTTAGAGCTATGGAGATGATTTTAACTGGTAATTCGATTTCCGCGGAAGAAGCTTATCGGATTGGGCTCGTCAACAAAGTTTCAACGGTCAAGGATCTGATGGATGAAACCAGGAAAATCGCTGTCACGATCGCATCCAAGCCGCCCATCTCAGTGCGAGCTGCGAAGGAAGCAATATTGAAGGCAGAAGACACAACGATGCATATTGGTTTAGAATTTGAACGAAAGATGCTCTATACCTTATTTTCGACAGAGGACGGTAAAGAGGGACTGAACGCCTTCCTAGAGAAACGGCGGCCTGTATTCAAAGGTAGATGAACGTTAACCGGTGAACATTTCGAGTTTTCTAACGGCCTTAAGAGGCTAGCGAGTTTTGCATCATGACGCTGTTCGCGACTATTGCTCAGTTAGAAACGAGAATTCAATAAACAGGAATGAATTAGTTTGGCAAATTCTTCTGGAGCTTCAAAATTTTTCATCAAGTTTTCTTGGTGAGCGGCACTCAGAGACATCCTGGATAGAGGGGGTCAAATGCAGTGCGCTGGCTACGAATATGCGAGCGGTTGATTTATCTTACATCATCGGTTCTTAACTGGCATCAGTTCACGCTGTGATATCGGAATCGAATGACTTTGATTGTGTGCGACGAACAAGCAAAACAGAAAATACTCGCTGCTATGGCTGATCAATATTCAAGAAAGATATTGACTGCGACGGTAGATGAACCGGTGAGTGCATTAGATTTGAGCAAGACTTACGACATACCGATAACGACGGTTTATCGTCGAATCGAAGAACTCGTTGAAGCAGGGTTGATAGCCGCGGTAAAATCAGGCCGGACGGCAGACGGTAAATGGTACGATTTGTATAGGAGCCTGCTGAAACGCATAGACGTGAGCTTCGAGAATGGAGACGTCAAGGTTGACGTAGTTGTGAATGAACATGTTTCCGACAAGTTTACTCGCATGTGGACATTGATTCCGCAAGGATAGAAGAAGGAGATCCAGATGAGAGAGTTTACAGGATTAGATTGGATTGCTACCACAATAAATGTGGTTGCTCTGATACTCGGAACGTTCATTGTGTACTTAGCCTACAAAGGATACAAGAGAAATGCAAGCAAACCCTTGCTGTATGTTTCCTTAGGATTCGCTTTCATAACAGCCGGGACTGTTGTGGAAGGGATTCTCTATGTGGTTTTCATTTCGGACCTGCTGGTGGCGATCATCGCAGGTGCCGCTATTACAGTGATCGGCTTGGTAGCGATAATTTATTCGATTTACTCGGTAAAGTAGATGGATCATTCTTCTTGAGCAACTATAGTTCTGACGCAGATACATTCATCCTGATAGAATCCGCAATTTGGACACTTTGCGCGGCCAGTTAGCGCTTCAATACGCGGATTTTCAACGAGTTCCTTAATTTCCGGTGGCAGACCTGGTTCGTAAAACACTTGCAGAACCCATCTTGTAAGGTCTTTTTCGGTCACCATACCGACAAGTCTATCGTTGTCCACCAACGGGAGTCTCCTGACGCCAAATTTCAGCATTAACTCAAAAGCTCTCCAGATCTCAGTAGAGGGGGACGCTGATTGTAATGGTCTTGACATTAGGCTCTTAACGGGAAGCCTCAGCAAGCTATCCCCACGAAGTGACGCGCGTGTCACATCACGCTCGGTTATGATTCCGACCGGTTTTAGTTTGTCGACCACGATAACGCTTCCCACATCAAACTTAATCATTAGTCGTAATGCTTCTTCGACAAACTCGTCTAGGCCTATTGTTACAACCTTCGAGGTCATGATTTCTGAGAGAAGGCCTTTCTCTCTCACTTTGCTCATCAAAGATCGGATACAACCATGCAATCGTGGTTAAATAGCGACTCCGATGGTTATCAACTGTGAGAAAGACAAACGCCAATCGTATTGTTCATGAGTGATAACCATTGTTTTCTCTTAATTAATTCCTTGACTTATTCAGGTTGGTGAAACATATTGCAGGATCCCTGGCGAGAGGACAGACTTGAGCAAATAATGACCAGCAACGTGATCAAAATAGCTACTGATGCAACGCTCTACGACGCTCAGAAATTGATGTCAGAAGCTCGACTTTCCAGATTAGTAGTAACCAACAACAATGGGAAACTACACGGAATGATAACTCAGAGAGACATCGTCAGATTCCTTGGCCGAGATAAGAGCGAAAGATCATTGGAAGAGATATCTGTCAAAGAGATAATGTCGACACCAGCTGTTGAACTTAAGCCATCAGACACGCTAGTGGACGCCGCTTCTGCAATGAACAAGAAAGGCATAAGCTCAGTCGTCATAACTGGTGAAGACGAGGAGGTTCTTGGTATCGTTACGAAAACCGACATCTGTTATCATTTTAGCCAAGGACATTCGAAGCTTAGGGTTGAGGACGTCATGACGCGCAAAGTGTTCACGGTGAGACCTACACATTCAATTTTCTTTGTAGCATCTCTTTTAGCTAGACAAGGCATTTCAAGAGTTCCCGTAGTCGACGGCGAGACGCTTAGGGGGATAATTACACTCGTAGACATGACAGGCAGCGCCGTTGTCATGCGACCCGAACTACTAGAAGGCTCAGACGAGTTGTGTCGAACGGTGTCTACGGCAAAACTGAGAGCGATGACAGCTTCCGACATAATGAAGCCAAATCCAATAACCGTACTTACGGAAGAACCTCTAACCAAAGCATCGAAACTGATGATCGAACATCGCATAAGTGGGATCCCGGCTGTCGATTCAAAAAAAATTCTTCACGGTATTGTTACCAAGACAGACATCGTTCGTGCAATAACGCGATGAACGCGGGACATCGGTTACCAAACTCAATTGAGCTGACCGGCCCCATTTGAGCAATCTATACGAATCAATAGTAAGACCGTTCATTTTTTTGACACCGCCCGAAACTGCTCATAAGATAGCCATACAATCTTTCAAGCATTCGTTGATATGGCGCCAGTTAGCTTGGCACTTCAAAGTAGACAACGAACGTCTCACAGTCTCAGCCGGGGGGATCACGTCGTTAAATCCCATAGGACTTGCTGCCGGTTTCGATAAGAACTGCGAAATGTTCGAGTCATTATCTTTTCTAGGATTCGGTTATTTGACGCTAGGCACAGTAACAGTCAGCCCTCGTGAAGGCAACCCAAAACCTAGAATCTGGAGATATGCAAACGAATCACTACTGAATTCCATGGGGCTTCCCAACCAAGGTGCCGACAAAATTCGCGAGAGGCTTCTGGATCCGCATAACAGAAGAAGTGTTCCAATTGTGTTAAGCATATCAGGGCTTAGCCTAGATGACTTCTTCAATTGCTATTTGAAATTGGAACTATGTGCTGACGTCATAGAACTGAACATAAGCACACCTAATACTGCTGGAGTCCGTATCTTTCAGGATCCGGTGATATTCGAGCAACTTCTCGATGGCATCTCAAGCAAACGCAGAGCAAACAAACCACTCTGGATAAAAATTCCGCCATACTTCGATGAAAAAGCGAGAGAGAACATTCTGGAACTAGTAAATATTTGCCGAAGAAAATCGGTAAACGCTGTAACCGCAATCAACACCAAACCGGTTAGCGAACCAAGAGCCAGCATAGGTACAGCGGGCGTGAGTGGAAAAGAAATTTTCAGTGACATGTTAAGAACAGTGAGAGACATCTATACGGATACGAGTGGAAAAATTTCAATTAATGCTTGTGGCGGAATTTACTCAGCCGAAGACGCCTGGAGCGCTCTCCAAGCGGGCGCCACAACAATTCAGCTATACACGGGGTTAATCTATCGAGGGCCAGGTCTAGTTGCCAATGTGAATCGCGGACTTCGTAAATTACTCGAAAAATCCGACTATAAATCGATTCACGAAGTAACCGGGACGGAACATGGCTAGACGCCTCCACTAGTGAGAAGAAAGCGTTCATATGTTTGACTTATCGTAGTGGCTTTGAGTCGTGCCAAAAATATGGGCGATGGCTGGTCTCCACCCAAGAACGCAAAGATTTGGGGACACCTATTCAACGAAGTGGTGCGCGCCAATCATTGCATGATGTGCGGAGCATGCGTTGCCTCGTGCCCTATCAATGTACTAAATGTCAACGTTAACGAGGAACCGGTCATAAAGGGGCCGTGTGCAGCATGCCAAGTGTGCTATTATAGTTGTCCAAGGCTCGAGCTGCCGATCGACGAAATAGAATATTACCTCTTCGGAAGGACAAGAAAACCTGAGGAAGAGGCGCTTGGCGTTTACAAGAACATTTACTCTGCCAGAGCCCTCGACGAAGAAGTCTGGCATGCAGGCCAAGACGGCGGTACTGTTATCGCCCTGATGACTCATGCACTTCAAATTGGCCTGATTAACTGTTTCGCAACATCAGACTTCACAAAATCAAACTCTGTCTTCGTTCTAGGAAATGGAATGGCGTTGAAGACAGTCCCAGTTGTAGGAGATACAGCGGCTGATCTTATTCGAACAGCGGGTTCAAAATACACGCATGGCGGTGTACTGGGAGTGCTCTCAGACGCGGCTACCTCTTATCCCGACGGCCACGTTGGGCTGGTTGCTTTACCCTGCGAGCTGCAGGGATTGTGGCGTATGTACACGGCGATGCAAGCCACAGTCAAGTTTGGCGGCTCTTGGATCAGAGGTGGAAGACCAGTGCTTACAGTTGGCCTATTCTGCTCGAAGGTCTACACCCATGATAAACTCGTCACCGAATTCATTCAGCAAAAGCACGGAATTGATCCGACCAAAATAACAAGAACCGTCATCAAGAAAAATCGCTTTAAGATCTACATTGGTTCCGAAATGGTCTTGGACGTAGGCCTAAAGGAACTGGAACCTTACATGAGTCAACCATGCAACTACTGCATTGATTACGTAGCTGAACTTGCCGACATTTCAGTAGGAGCCGTTGGCTCACCAGATGGATGGACAACCGTCATAATCCGATCTGAATTAGGTCAAAAATTGTTCGATAGCGCCGTGCAGGCGAAAGCGATCGAGGCTGTGCCAATTGAAAAGGTCCAACCGGGACTTCCAATAGTTGTCAAACTATGCAACAAGAAGAAACGAGAACGAAATCCATATTACATCAGACGCGGCCTTCGTGAAGGATTTCTAGAACACAGAAAGCAGGAACTGCTACAGATAGCTTCGGCGCCTGAAGCAGCATAAAACACTAGAGTATTCGTCATCAACCGGTAGTAAGGCTAGAATCTAGCATATAGCCGCCAATATCAATGAGTAATTATGAAATTACTTTGGCACTAATCTGGGAGATGAGCTGGGCGATTGCAGGTTCCTTGCAAGCGTCGCTGGACGAGCCTAAGTAACAAAGCAGCGCCGAAATTATATTCGCTTCATCGTCAATCGTTTTCCGAATTTCCGATTCGACTTTTTTCATCTCAGTCTCAGTTTGTCGGAATGTATGTCCTATGAATATCTTAGGAGTAAAGCCAGCCCCGATCTGCATGAATCTACCTCCGATTAATAGAAATGGAATCTGCTTTTGCGGGTCACATTTATGGACTATTTTCTCTTCTGTTTTCAACAGTTTCTGTAGAGGTTTGAACTCCCGATCTTTTGTCTCTCTCGCGACGAACTCGATGTGAGGACTGGTGTATGTGGCTTCGGTGAAGTCGTAAGTTGGGAGGTTGAGAAACGGCTCATCTTTCGCCGCACTTATGGTCTGCTTAAGTCCACTCCATTGGCCAAATTTCTGTAATGCCCTTACGATTGCCCATCTTTCAGCGGCACAGTAAGGACAGTATTCGGCTCCCATAAAGAAAACGAAAAGCTTTCCACTTTTCTTCATAGGTTCCTTTGAGACTTCAACAAACTTTCCAAGCACTTTTACCGGCTTGTT
>DASQZS010000126.1:0-3995 GCA_035638535.1 Candidatus Acidiferrum sp. | reverse complement strand
CTGGCGTTGCGTTGCAGAAGACAAACAATCAAAAACTGATCATTCCAACCAAAGAAACACTTAGCCAGCTCAGATCGTTCGACAAGGAAAAGTACGCTGATGCGCTCTGGGCATATGTTGATGGGTCATACATCGTGAAGCGGCTTTATCTCAAGCGGCTCTCGACCGTGCTGGCGCTGCTTCGGCATGTGCCCTCTACAAGAATAGTCGAAATCGGAGCGGGCTCTGGAATCTTTATGTGCTCACTGAAATCTATCACTGACTACGTAGTTGGCGTGGATCTGAATGATCATCTTTCAGCCGTTCGAAAAATAATGATGACTCAACAAGGTTTAGACTTGGATTTTGTGCGAGCTGATGTCAAACACTTACCGTTTAAGCCGAGTTCAGTCGATTTAATGGTTGGTGTAAGCGTGCTAGAACACATACCCACGGTTTCTCTGCCGGATGTCATGATCGAAATCAATACGGCCCTGAGTTCTTCAGGTCATTTCGCTCTTGGGTACCCAATTGAAAGTCCACTTGTTAGGGCGTTTTTCAATTCTGTTGAGTTCAATTTTAGCGCAGAACATTGCTCAAAAGCAACTGAACTCCGAAAAGCTGTCAAGGGATGCTTTAAGTGTCTTCTCAAATCGAAGCGTCTTCCGTTTGGCGGGATGCCTGACTGTCTCTCTTTTTACGAAGCCGTCCTAGTTTCAAAGAACGAACAGTTCAATCTCTAAACTGAATATGAAGAACGAGAAACCCCCTTAGCTCGTTCCATTCGTAATCTGATAGATCGTTATGCTAGTGTAAGTTGAGTTCATTTGTTCAACTTGGGAAAACGACATGCCATCTAGGTAGACGACTTGTGGCGTACCTGCTGGAATAGATGCAACCGGTCTAAGGCGACCCTGAATTACCAGACTCTGCACTTCGCTCTCACTCAGGTAGCCACGAAGAAACGCAGTATAATCGACAACCAAGTATCCTTGGGACGGAAGATTTGTTGAATTTACTGACGTCAACACTACGGGATGATAGAAATCGATAACCGGTTTCGACAAAGCATAGACAGTAGAACCGTTCGCAACACCATTCAAAATCATCCCTGCCTGACGGTAACCCGAGTGATTATCTGACACTGCCTGGAACGTGGGAAGCACTGCTAACGCTAGAATCAGAAACACGATAGACAAATGAAGGAGACAGCCGAAGTTCACGGAACTGCTCGGAGACCAACGACTTCCTCGAACCATATCCACGATTTTTCTTATGCCGATAGCTGAAACCAACGCCAGAGGTGGAAGCACTGGAACCATGGCTCTCTGAAAAGTGCCAGGGATACATGAAAATGCAAGAAACAAAACGACAAACCAGAAACTCGCAAACAGTTCGGGATCTTCACGAATATTTCTTCTCAACAGCCCTACAACCGCAAAAATGAGTACGGGAATAGACGCCCATGTCGCCAAGACTTGTATGTAGAAGAGACCACCTGAAAAAGGGCTGAGCCCAATCTGCCCTGAGTGCGAAGTTAAGACGACTGATCTGAATTTGAGAAATCCTGTCAGTAGGGTTCTGGGAGACAACAGGTGAATAATCTGACGACTAAAGAAACGTCTTGATATCCCAGTCGGCAGCCCTAATACGTAAAACCAAACCAAAAAGCCAACTGTCACTGGTACTGCCATCAGTACCAACGCCTTCGCATTTCGTACGAACGCATTGAATCGTTCTTTTGGCGTACCGCCGGATAGTGTAATCACGACAGAGTAGAGCGCCGGTACTATCAATGCCATAAACCCATTGTATTTAATTCCTGTACACACCGCGATAATGATTCCTGCAAAGAGAATATCTCTGCGTTTTCCGGATTTTAACGCAAGGTAACTCGACAAGACCGCTGCCGAGAAGAAGAAAGTGAATGGTACATCTGTCATCGCAAACCTTGCATAGTACAGAAAAAGTGGCATTGCTGACAGTAATAATGGAGTGACAACGCCTACTCCAAACCCGAAAAATTTCACGCCCATATACGTCATCAGTGCCACCGTAAGGACAGCGAATATTCCTGACGCTGCTATGGCCACATAATCATGCAGGCCGAAGAATCTCCAGAACAACGAGATAACTAATGGAAAACCAGGGGGTTCATAAATTTGAAACCAACCTCCCTGGACACCGAGAAACCATTTAGCGCTCTCCGTATAGTAATATTCATCCCAGACACTAAGACCGAGATCCTGAATGTTCCAGAACACGAGACATGTCGATATCATAGTGGGAAGGCAAAGTAGGAAGAGTCCAGTCTTTGATTGCCCTTGAATTTGCAAGAGAGATCGCTACGATTGGCTCATACTCGGTACGCGTATTGAACCTGGTCTTATTGATCGTCAGTCTAGGATCGTATATAATGATTTTCACACCATGACTAAATATGAGCGCATTATTTCGCATACCAAGCGAACCTGTTCATGTCAGACACCCATTCCTTCGTCAGCGGTTTTCTCGGAGCTGTGAAGTCATCATGTGATAAGATTTCTAGCGAAGCGATGGAATCCGCCGTGAATGAGCTATATTCTGCGTGGAAAGGAGGAAAGAAAGTACTCATAATCGGAAACGGGGGATCTGCGTCTACGGCAACCCACCTTGCCTGTGACTTGGTAAAGAACGTGGGCAGCACTGGGATGAGAGCCTTATCGTTAAATGACAATATTCCACTCGTTAGTGCACTTACAAATGACAACGGGTTCGACAATGTCTTTTCGGAACAGCTGAAAGTCTGGCTTGAGAAGGGTGACGTACTCATAGCGATAAGTGTCCATGGCGGAAGCGGTAAGGACAAGGCGGGTGCGTGGTCACAGAACCTAATCAAAGCTATCACCGTCGCCAAATCACGCGGTGCAATGACCATTGGCATTACGGGATTTGATGGCGGTCTTATGAAGGGTCTAGTTGACGTTTGGATTAATGCCCCTTCTAATGATACGTTTCAAGTTGAAGCTCTTCATGTCGTGGTACATCACGCGCTATGTGGCGCACTGAAAGAGCGAATTGAACGATTGCGATAACCGAGCGTTTGGGTTATTTTTTCTGCGTGGCGAATCTTCGCCGAACCTTATTTGACTCTGCGAATAGTTGTGGATCTCCGATGTCTAGAACATGGCTCTTGAATGGGTAGCCGTAAACTGGTTCCCTGCTGTGCAGCCAAGCAATGAAGTGCCCCGGCTCGTCTGCAGCGTTACCTCCCGCAAGGTACTGGTCTAGCTTGACGAGCGTTCGATATGGCAGAATGTAGGCAAGTGCACCGAGTTTTCCTTTCGTGAAGTGCTTAGGTTTTTCAATAAATTTCTTAATTTGTTTTTTGCGGTCGATGACTGCTACCGATCCCGCTTGGAGTTGTTTCATATCGACGGGTTCGAATAACCCCACGACTGGCTTATTGATTCCATGGTAGAAGGATATCATTGGTGAAAGGTTCGACGTGATGATGTTGTCACCTGCCAAGATTAGATAGTCATCGTGTGGCAAGGACTTTAGAAGCTCTGTCAGTGCGCGGATCGCTCCCAGCTTATCTTCTTCTGAAGAAGATTTCTCGGCGACGATGCGGATATTTTGACTATTGCTTTGTGTGAGCCAGGATTGAAATTGTTCACGAAATCGCTCATTCGTTGAGACGATAACCTCTTGGACCCCTGACCTGTGAATATTGTCGATGATATGTTCTATTATCGGCTTGCCCTGGACGATAAGAAGCGGTTTGGGGATATTCTTCGTTAGAGGCCACATTCTCTTGGCGTATCCACCTGCCATAATTATTGCCTTCAATCATATTCCCCAAGATTGCTAGCGATATGTCACGTACGCAAGTTTGAGGAATTCTTCCGAGTACATTCTGCTCTGCCACGCCGTTACCATACGGAGGTAGTTCGCGCCGATCTTTTTTGGTGGATTTGTCGCCCACCGGAATTTCGAAAACTCATATCCATCGACCTGAGGCTGGCCCGAAACAT
>DASQZS010000125.1:0-8277 GCA_035638535.1 Candidatus Acidiferrum sp. | reverse complement strand
GCATTATCAGACGACAGGAAAAGAGATACTTGAACAGACACACGGAAATTTGGATCTGATCGTAATTGGTGTGGGTACAGCGGGAACCGGCGTAGGGACTTCTTTGCGCATAAGAGAGACCAGACCTGACGTCAAAATTGTCGGTGTCACTCCAAAGTTAGGAATCGCGGTTCAAGGACTCAGAAACCCTAAGGAGCCCTTTCCAACTCAACTCTTTAGACGTGAATCGTTTGACGAGATCGTTGAGATAGCGGAAGAGGAAAAACAAGAATCGTTCAAAACCGCACGTGAAGTAGCAAAGAAAGAAGGACTACTAATCGGCATGAGCGCGGGATCGATCATGTACGTGGCGTTGAAGAAAGCAAAGGAGATTGGAAAAGGAAAGACGATTGTGGCAGTGCTCCCTGACAGCGGCGAAAGATATTGGTCAACGCCTCTGTACGGAGAATGATCGCACGAGCAGTGCATTAATCTGAAAGGTCTCTAAGCTGATCCAGCCGCGATTTTCAGTTGCTACCAACCATCAGGTTGGTTGTAAGGAAGTCCAAGAGGAAATCTAACGCGCCCTTTTGTAACTTCATCGTACGACATAGATTTGCCGCCGACGATCTTGAGTTTTGCATCAACTCTTTTTCCATCAAGTTTGATTATGTTGTATGAATTGGCAAAGAAGCCTCTGAATCGTTCACTCGATAGTGTACCTGCATGAATAATCTGCGTATCTCGGAGAATCCATCTCCAGGGCCGATGTCTATGGCCTGCGAGAACCAGGTTTACATTTGATTCTAGGATCCCTCTGAGTGTGTCTCCGGCATCGATAACTGGTATGTTGTCAGGTCCGGTGTCGGGGACTTGGATAAGGTGATGATGAATTATGACGATCTTCGTAACCTTCCTATATCGAGCCAGAGTGTTTTCTAGCCAAACGACTTGTCGGTGACCCACCTCACCTTCGTTTCGTTCTGGACGGGCTGTGCTTACTGTTGCGAAAACGCAATTGCCAAGCCTGACTATCGGCTTAGATGGGAAAAATTTTTTGAACAGCAGATAGCCGGTGGATCGATAATCGTGATTACCGCTACAGAATAATTTCCTATCACATTCGATTAAGTCTATCATTTCCCTTGCCAATCTGAACTGTGATAGAAGCCCGTTTTCGGTTAGATCTCCTGATACGACCAGAACGTCCGGTTGGATGTCATTGATTTCTCCAGCAGCTCTTTCGAACACGGATCTTTGAAATTCGGGGCCGCAGTGAATATCGGAGATATGCACGATTTTCAATTCTGATACCCTTTAGTTGAACGTACGACTTCTCTCCTAATAGTGGTTCTGGACTCCGTCGAAGTAATTCCACTATGTACACGTATCTGCAAACTTCAAAATTCAAAACGAAGTAAGATTGCGTCGTATGTCAATATGAGAATATATACTACAAGCAAGCCTTATTGGCTCTGCTCATCGTGCATTAGTCTCGGATCAGAATTGTCGTACATGTACGTACCCAGACCACCCGTGGCCTACACCTGTCTAGTACCAACTACCTGCTACACTCAAGCACAGTGCCTTGCCCCGCAACCACCTGAGGTTTACTACCAACCGCCGCCGCAAGCTTGCGCGTATCAGCCACCACCAGTAAGCTACTTGTATCAGCCTCCTCCAGTGGCTTACCAGTATGTTCCACCGCCTCAAGTCTACTATACGCAGTCCCCAGCATATCGCGTCCAGTGATTTTTGATCGCCTCCAGTCTACGGGTTGTGCCATAATCCGATGGGCGGCAGCCCATCCCAAGTTTTTTCTCTTCCGTACCTAATCAGGGGCTTCGTGAGATGCCTGTGTGCCCTTAGACTTGGAAGATATATTCCCGGACTGATCTTCCTTTCCGTTATTGTGACTACTTTCTTCACATCTTGAGTCTTCAAACCGCATCTGGTACATTTGAAACCTTTTCCTCTACCCGCAGATTTCAGTCGCTTGTTACATCTTCGACATGATGGATTTCTAACCAGCAGCGATTTCGCTAGCTTGTGAATGATGATCTTCTCCAAGTTGATCGTGCCATTTGCATCGGCATGAATCCCACCGAACACTGTTACTTTGTCGCCCGGCAGTAGTTGGGCTATAATCTTGCGAAAGCTTCCAGTGGGCTCGAAGGCTGCACAATTCAACTCTCGCATATTTCTTGTTATAGAACAGAAGACGTGTCCTCCACGTGTTCTCCTTGGGATTTCATTGACGGTTCCTGTGACTACTGCGGGTGAGTGGGCGTGAACGATCGGGTTCTTGATTTGGAAGTGAGCGTCTGTTCCATGATTTGTCCTGAAGATCATCCACCGCTCAACCGGCTCCTGAATCTTGATCATTTGAAACGCCCGCAATACTGCGTCAGCAGTCTCACCTCTGATTCCAACGAGAACTGGATCGGGACCGTGCGGTGCTATTAGTACCCGTTTGTTTTCGTCGTCATAACTGTTGAATGTTTCAGGCGCCGTTATTCTGTGCATCCGTTTTACGGACTCCTTCTCCAAACGTCTGCGGCTGCCGCAATACCGTTTTGTCCTGTAGGCTATGAGTTCGAATGTGTGATCACCCGGAAGAGTATGCCCGATGGCGGCTGTCGCGCCGACTACTCCTAATTTCGCGCCGTACAAGACGGCGACAGCGCCTGATTCTTCAATTGCCTTCACGACTGAACCGGTCGATACTACTTCATGCAATGCTGATCGTGCTATTCGCTTGATCCAAATCCCTGGAGCACCTCGCAAGATAACGAGGGCAGGATCCGTACCATCCTCACCTAGTCTACTGAACTCCTCCACAGTATCTATCGCAACGTTCTCTATCTTCTGATACATCTCATCCTTGGCATCAATCCGGATCGCGACTGCAGCATTACCTCGTGTCTTGTACGGTATGTTCGGATTCAAGCGAATAATGTTCGGATAATCGGTAAACCTGCAGCCTAGCAATGAAAGTTTCTCAACGAGAACTGCGGCTGCGTATGTTGTGCAGCCGCCACCACGTGAGTCCGTGTCATCTAATCCTAGATGTAGTCGCACTGTAGCATTCCTAGTCGGTACGCCTTTGATAGAAACGACGGGGGAACCTAAGTTCCTTCCACAACAATCATTGTAAGCGTCGATCGAACCCTATCGAGTCTTCGAATTTTCCAAGTTACAATTTCTTTGAGCTTATCCATGGAGTCGGCTTCGACTTTAGCGACAATGTCGTACACGCCGTATACTACGTATGATTCCTTTACGTTTCCGATCTTACGTAGTTCCATGACTACTTCGTCTTCAGAGCCAATCTCGGCGTTTATCAGAACGAAGGCCAGTGGCATTGTAACTCCTCAACGTACCCCTGATGCGTGCGTGCCACTAAAAACATTTCCTAAGAGCCAGAAGCGGATACTACTGGCCTAAAACCTGCGAGTAGGTTTTAGAGCACACTTGGTACGATGTACTTGGAGGCTGTTGGGTCCAGGTTTGATTGCATCTGGGGCACCTAGAGTCTACGTTCTTCTCCTCCAACAGGATGATCCGAAGAAATGTACTGCGGCTAAATTATCGAAATTTCGACTTGCCACGCCTCTACACAGGATACGTCAAGTTCCGCGACAGGCGTTGGTGCTAAGCCCATTCGCCGATGGTGTCTTGCTACCTAACGATCGTGTTCACAGTGTCAAATCTGGCTTAGTGGCCATTGACTGTTCATGGGAACGAGTAGATGAGGTTCTCGCATTACGGCTGCCCGGATTAGGGAGACGCCTACCCACGCTCCTAGCTGCAAACCCAACAAACTACGCTAAACCCCACAAGCTCTCCTCAGTCGAGGCACTGGCAGCAGCACTCTATATCGTCGGATTCAAGAACGAAGCCACAAAACTACTATCCCTATTCAAATGGGGAGAAACCTTCCTAACCTTAAACGCCGAACCACTAGAAGCCTACTCGCTCGCAACAAGTCCGGAGACCATGCATCTCGCGGAATCACAATTCTTCTAGGATTACCTTCACAGTACAATCCTAAAGATCGACTTCCCGAAACGGCTCGTTAAGAGCAATCGACACTATACCGATTTCACAGTTGACAAAATGAAAGTAGTCTATGAGCCAGCTAAGTTACGTGTGAATGTTAGCAGCAGATAGACTTCGCCTTCTGTCTGATTGAGCTCAAGCTGCAAAGTCTTAAGAGAGACCATGTGCCCAACTGAACAACCCTTGAGAGGCATACTATTCTCATTAACGATCTTCTTTGTGACCGTTCTTCTATTGGTCACTCCATCCTATCAGATCACTACAATTGGGCAAGTCTCCACAACTAGCTATCAAGACCGAACCATCCTCACTACTCCAAACCCAATCACTCTTCAACAGGCTACACCAGCAAGTTCAGCGGGTGCGTATTGGGTTTCAAACGATTTCTTCTTACAACAAGGCTCTACCGTTAAAATGGCAGCTAATTGCGCTCCCGCCACATGTCTTGCCGTGATCTGGCAAGACTGGGGAAATCAAAAGACCATAAACTTCACAATTAACGGGACACCAAATGTGAAAAGTGGCAGCCTCATAGTTCCCCAATCCGGAAACTACAAAACAACTATTCTGAATATGGGAAATGCTCCTGTCACTCTTTCTGTGATTTCGATAGTTGAACAGATACCGCATCCTACTTGATCGTAAAGCGGGGACATTTCAAAACGAAAGGCGAACACTAAATGGCCTCATTCTGTTGGCCACAGATTCAATTCTTCTAGGATTATGTGTGGTTGGCGTGTTGGCCGTAACCCACCTTCTGTTTTAGGCGACATTCATCTAGTCGGGATACCCGCGTCTTTGGCGGCGGTCATTGACGCCTATTATCCCTTTCACAACGTGGGCTGGTTTTTCACCCTTACCGTTAGTCTCTTCAGCGCAAGCGCATCATGGTCGTCGACTAACGGAGGTCTGTTTCTGCTCCTTAACCCGATCTCTCGACCGACATCTCGCGATGCCACGTCTCCGCCTTGTGGATGGAGTTTCCTCAGGTCCTTGAACGTGAACCCGGAGTCGCCCACCAACTCGCCAACCCTATCCTCTTAACTTTCACGCGCTAGACAAGCGTTACGCAGTTTTCTTAAATAGCCGACAAATCACCATGCGACTAAGTTCGGTGAATAATCTCTGTTCCCCTATCAATACGATAGTAAGTGGAACTGGCTGACGTCACCGACAATCATTTTGATTATCGCGAACATCATAGTGTACATAATTTTGCAGATAGGCGGCGACCCCGCATACGTAATCCTCGGACAACAGAGCCAGCTCGTTTTCCAAGGTTGGGTCTGGCAGTTGTTTACTTCTATGTTCGTGCATTTCGACATCCTTCATATTCTATTCAACATGTTTGCGTTGTACTACTTCGGTAGATTGAACGAAGCGCATTTTTCAGATTCTCAGTATTTCGCAATTTATTTCGGATCAGGGTTGTTAGGTAATGTAATGTCGTTGTTCTTACTTGGTCCAACTGATCTTTCCGGTGGAGCGTCAGGAGCGATTTTCGGCCTTGTTGGGTCTTATGTTGCGATCGCCAGAAAAGCTCAGCATATGGGTGTAGCATTACTTTACGCAGCAATCATATTCGTTGAGAGCAGTGGTGAAGGCGTAAACATTTTCGCGCACTTATTCGGTTTGGTCGGTGGTCTGGTTCTCGGGCTGTACTTCGCTAGTAGACAGACGCGAGAATATAGCACCGGTTACAGTGTCACGACATAGTTTTGATTTCGGCACGGTCCGCAATTAGTTCAAGTGGAAAACGTACGGGCACATTAAGGTGTCCTTCGATCTGTAGTCTGCATGTTTCGCTTTCAGTGAGCAATGTCTGGTCCTTGGTGACTCTCTGTGCAAGTTTAGCGGCGATTTCGCTGCTCATTGCATAGTTTTCTTTGAAAGTTCCCCAAACCCCAGCTCCTCCGCAACATTCTTCGATTTGTGTTTGAACACAACCGGCAGCGTCCAGAAGCTTGGAAGTAATTGGACCCAGTGACAATGCTTTGGAGAGACAACAGTAATGGTACTGAACAGGTTCTGGTGTCTTTCGGGTAAATTCTAGATTTCCATGATTGTATTCTTCAAGCAACAGCTCAGCAAGGTCGATAACGGAATCAGAGATGTCGCGGAACTTTTCATCAAGAATTGTCGCATACCCGGATTTGAGAAGAAAGGTTGCGGCTGGTGAACTACATACGATTCGGAAACCATTTTGAGCGAATGGTTTGAGTTGCTTAAAATTATATTCGGCTAGTTTCCGGGCTTCGTCAAGCATTCCGTATTCGATAGCCGGCATTCCCGATTCACGTTGAGGGGGCACGATTACTTCGTATCCTACGTGTTGAAGTAATTTCGTTGTTAATTTTCCTATGGAAGGTTCGTTGTAGTTGGCGAATGAATCGACGAAGTAGACGATTTTCTTGTTACCGTTTGAGGTAGGTTGTTTTTTGAACCATGACTCGAAAGTCTCTCTGTGAAAGTCTGGTAGACGCGCACGAGAGTCGATATGGGTGGCGTATTGCATGAATTGACGGAAGATTTTCCGCTTTAACATCCAGTTTGAGAAGGGCGCAAAGGTGCTGCCTAACTGGTCGAATTTGCCGTACTGGGAATATATTCGATGTCCAAGGGTGAGATTCGAGTGTCCTGTATGCTTTAGGTACGCATATCTTGCATGCGACATTAGATCGGGAATTGGGATTCCTGCTGGACAGGCGGAGATGCAGCGTCTACAGGAATAGCATAGGTCGATTAAGTCTTTGAACTCCGAGGAGTAAGGATCAAGGTTACCTGCATTCTCCATTATTGACTGTAAGAGAATCACTCGTCCTCTACTTGTCCGAGAGTCTTTGAAGGCCGATGTCACGTTCGAGGTCGGGCAGGCGGAATTACAGAATCCACAGCGAATACATCGTGCCACGTCTTTGGTGCTTGAACCAAAATCGTTTAGGAATTGATTTCGAATCGATTGCGGATCCAAGTATGTTCGCCTAGTCGATGTCGAAGAATTTGCCTGGGTTCAGAATGTTGGTTGGATCAAGGAGTGTTTTGATTGATTTCATTACTGCCAACGAGTTGCCATGTTCGAGTTGCATGAACTGTTTTTTTTCGAGCCCTATGCCGTGTTCGCCGGATGCAACGCCGCCTAACTTGATTGCGTAAGCCACAATCTCCTGGTTCGCCTTCACTGCTCTCTCCCAAAGATCCTTGTCGGCGTGGTCGGTCATAATGTTCGGGTGAATGTTTCCGTCGCCGCTATGTCCGAAGCATGCAACCTTCACCCCATATCGCTTCGTAATGGCGTATGCCTGAGTAATCGCCTCGGTAATTCTGGAGATGGGAACTACGATGTCCCCGATGATCATGTTGGGAGTGGATCTGACGAGAGCAGGGTAGGCACCTTTCCGTCCAGCCCATAGCTTCTTACGTTCGACGTCGTCTTTCGCAATGTGAATGTCGACCGCGCCATGTTTGCGGCAAATCTCCATAGCCGCGTTCAATCCATTTGTAGCGGTCTCTTCGTCACCGTGAAATTCAGCAAGTAACATTGCAGGTTTGTCTCTCAATCCAAGATTTTCAGCTCGGTTGACGGCTGAGATAGTTTCGTGATCTAGGAACTCTAGCGCAGCTGGACTCAAGCCTGATCGCATGATCTCGCTGACCGCATCTGTTGTTGCTGAGACGGAGTCGAAATATGCAATCGCCGTCTTCATAGTTGAAGGTACGATTCTAAGTCTGAGAGTAATCTCAGTGATTACCCCAAGCGTTCCTTCCGAACCGACAAACAGTCTAACTAAATCGTAACCGGTAGATGATTTGATGGCGTTCGAACCCGTTCTGATAATTTCCCCGTTTGCTAACACTACCTCAAGCTTCAGAACGTAATCGCGTGTTACTCCGTATTTTACCGCGCCCATTCCGGAAGCGTTGTTTGCCACCATTCCTCCTATCGTGCAAACGCTGGAGCTTCCGGGGTTAGGTGGGAAGAAGAGTTTGTACGTGCTCAATTTGGAGTTGAGTTCGTCGTAAATCATTCCTGGTTGTACTACGACTTGCATATCCTTCTCGAGAATTTGGATTATTTTGTTCATTCTTCTGAAGCTGACGACGATTCCAGCATGGATCGGTACAGCGTTCCCTGAAAGGCCGCTGCCTGCTCCTCTCGCAACGACCGGTAGATGTCTGCGGTGTGCGTAGCGTATGACTTGTGAAACTTGTTCCGCGTTTTCGGGCCACACTACGATG
>DASQZS010000124.1:0-9406 GCA_035638535.1 Candidatus Acidiferrum sp. | reverse complement strand
ATTTCGACCTGCCGCATTGATCTGTTCAACCTTGATTCCCAATTCCTTATCCAAGCGCTTTGCGGATCTCATCATTGTCTTGAAGCTCGCAGAGACTTGGTACGTTTTATTGAAAATGCTGAACACGAAAGCTGGGTAAGCAGTAAGCCCAGCCACTCTTACATTGTCCATGCGTTGTATCTGCCTCGCCGCATCCATGGCTTCTTCCTCAGTGAATCCGCCCCCAACCATTAGGAGTTCGAGACGCGGATCATCAACGATCTTTAACAGCAAGCCCTGTTTGATTTTGAGTTTCGAGGCCATATCTGAAATTTGCTTCGCTTTCTCTACGCTGAATACTGTAATGACGTCAGGACGAATTTTCTCGAGGACGTATCTTAGCTCAGAAGTCGGGATCTGACCGAAGTGGCCGACGTGACCGATTGGAATCCCGTGTCTGTGAAGATTCTTCGCTCCCTCTATGTCGTGGGCCATGGCTTGCCGGATTCCTGAATTCATAATGGCTTTGCAAGCGAGCGGATTCCTTCCGAACTGCTTGACGCACATGTAATTTGTGAGCCCGTGTCTTGTCGCTTCATGATAGAGTTTATCGGAATTACTGCGAATCATGTCAAGATCTATAGCATAAGTGTCGGCAGGAATCTCACCCGACCGATGGAGTGAAGCCGCAGCCTTCACTAATTCCGGATTTTGCCTCCTTGTTTTGCTTAGAAGATCCATGCGAAAAAAATATTCTATTAAGTTATAACGATTTACCATCGTTCCCGAGAAGACATGTGATTAGAAAACCTAAACTACTTGATCGATGGTCAGCGCAGTTTCAATCGTTGTGAGAATATTTTTGAGACTTGCAGTAGACATAGGCGGAACCTTTACAGACGCTGTTATCCTTGATGAGCAAAATCAGAAAGTTTTGCTATCTAAGGTTCCAACTACTCCGCCCAACTACACAGAGGGAGTAATCAACTCCGTCAAAAAACTCATCCAATCCATGAAGGAAATAGAGTCTTTTACGCATGGAACCACCGTCGGAACAAACGCACTCATACAAGAAACTCTCGCCGACACAGGATTGCTGACCACGAAAGGCTTCAGAGATATCCTAGAGATAGGAAGAGGCAATCGAGTAGAAATCTACGATCCTTACTATAAGCCACCTCCTCCACCGATTCCTCGCGATCGGCGTCTGGAAATCGAAGAAAGAATAAGAACAGACGGACAAAGCCAAGTGCCTCTCAACATCAAACAATCATCCGAAGCAGTTGATTCGCTAGCGGCAATTGGAGTTGACGCGATCGCGATCTGTTTCATAAACAGTTACGTAAACGACGAAAACGAAAGACGCCTCAAGGAAATCATCAAAACCAAGTATCCACAACTCTACGTTACAATATCAAGCGAGATTACGCGAGAATACAATGAGTACGAAAGAACGGTCACAGCGGTAGTTAACGCTTCCCTCTTACCTGTAATGGTAAAGTATCTTAGCTCGCTTGAAAACGCGATCCAATCTTTCGGTTACCGCGGCCGTCTCATGATTATGCAATCGAACGGAGGAGTGATGACTTCACGTACAGCCAAACTAAAACCTATACACACAATAAATTCCGGCTTAGTTGGCGGCATAATCGCTGTAAGGTCACTCTCGGATATTCTAGGCCTAAAAGATCTGATAGGTGCAGACATGGGTGGAACAAGTTTTGACGTTGAACTCGTAATAAATGGCGATTATGAAACCGCGAAAATGATGAAGGTACGCACTCCGCACTCAGGTTTTGACGGTTATCCATTGCTTATTCAGGCTGTCGACATACATGCCATCGGGACCGGAGGTGGAAGCGTAGCTTGGATCGATGATGTTGGCGCACTCCACGTTGGCCCCAGGAGCGCACAAGCTCGCCCCGGTCCAGCATGTTACGGCCACGGTGGCCAAGAGCCGACGGTTACCGACGCGAATATGGTTCTGGGAAGATTGAACCCAGATTATTTTCTAGGCGGACAAATGAAGATCTATTCCGATCTAGCCGAGAAATCTGTACAACAAATCGCCGACAATTTTGGTATGGATTTGTACGAAGCTGCAGAGGGGATTCTCAAAATTAGCGTCACCAACATGGCAGGAGCGATTCGCACAATGACCGTCATGCGCGGAATAGACCCTCGCGAATTCTCAATGGTTTCCTTCGGAGGGGCTGGCCCAATTCATGCTGCTCTGATAGCTAGGGAACTCTCCATACCGAAAGTGATTGTGTCGACGATGCCAGGTAATTTCTCAGCATGGGGAATGTTGATGACGGATCTAAGGCAGGATTACGCCCAAACATACCTAGCGGACCTTGAAGACTTGAACATGGAAAAAATCACTGAATTCTACGAGAAGATCGAACGAGATGCACTCAAATCGCTCAATGAACAGGAGATACCACCAGAGCGAGTTAAATTCGTACGAGGACTGGACGTTAAATACATGGGCCAAGGGCACGCAATTACGATCGCGATCCCTGACAGAAAATTAATTCCCGAAGACAAGATACGCCTAGCCAAAGATTTCGACGAAGCACATCTCGCACGCTATCTTCACAATGCTCCTGAAATGCGCAAAGAAACCGTTTCCCTCAGAGTAGAAGCAATCGGTTTGATGAACAAAGCCAAACTTCCAAAAATCCAAACGGGAAACAGAGATCCTCCTGCAACAGCAAAGAAACCGTCTCGCGAAATCTACATCAATGGCAAATTCATATCATGCACCGTATACGAAAGATCAAAACTACTTGCAACTAACGTAATTCATGGACCTTCAGTGATTGAAGAAGTAGCATCGACCACAATGCTACTGGACGGCCAAACCTTGCAGGTTGATGAATACGGACACCTCGTGATAACAGAATTGGAGTAAACAAATTTGCCAATCGACCCAATAACGTTGGAAGTCGTCAGAAATTATCTACAACGAGTCTCCGAGGAAATGGAAGCAACCGTAATTCGAACTGCTCACAGCATCGCAATTTACGATTCGAAAGATTTTGTTTGCGGCGTTCTCGACTCCGAGCCCACCCTCCTATCTGCAAGCCTCGGAACCCCTATCTTCCCGAACGCTCTACCTTACGCCGTAAGAACCACATATGAAATAATAGGCAAAGAACACCTCGATCCTGAAGATGTTATCATTTGCAATGACCCGTATCATGGTGGCGGCACGCATGGAAATGACATGGTTGCACTATACCCAGTATTCCTGGACGGAAAACTGATCGCCTTCACAGGCTTCAAAGGCCACGTTCTAGACATCGGAGGTAGTAAGCCATCTGGATACTATAACAACACAACTGAGATTTACCAGGAACTCTTCCGAATCCCCCCCGTCAAGCTGTACCGAAAGGGAGAACTAAACGAAGAAGTCGTCAGACTAATCCTGATCAACAATCGCCTTCCCGACGAATTAATGGGAGATTTCAGAGCAATGGTCGCCGCTCTGAAAACTGGTGGAAAGAGAATCCGTGATCTAGTGAGTAAATATTCATACGCGAAATTCGTTGAGTACACACAAGAGCTACTGAACCAATCCGAAAAATTCGCCCGCAACAAAATCAGCCGCCTTCCTGAGGGAAGATATGAGGGCGAGTATTTCTTGGACGGCGACGGTGACGACAATCAGCCAATAAGTAGACGACTCAAAGTCAACATGAAGGTACTGATTAAAGATGGCGAGTTAACCATTGATCTATCTGACTCAAGTCCTCAAAGCCCCGGCCCAATGAATAGCGCAAAGGCAAATTCTATCTCATTCGCGAAATTCGCCTATAAATCACTGGTTGACCCGTTCTCCCCAGTCAACGACGGCACCTTCAGGCCCCTCAAAGTCATCCTAAAGAACGGCACAATCTTCGATCCTATCTCACCCGCACCAGTTGCCTTATGGATTGAGACAGCCCAAGGATTGATTGACCTACTCTTCAAAGTTCTCTCCACTGCCGCACCTGAAAAAGTGCGAGGATCAACGTTCGGATCAGACGTAGTAAACTTCATCTACGGAACTGACCCGCGAAACAAACGCTTCTACGTCATAGTTGACACGCTACAAGGCGGATGGGGTGGTAACCCTGACTCAGACGGAGCAACACTATACGCCACTTCTGAAGGAAACTCGACGTACCCCATGACAGAAATGCTCGAAGCCAATTATCCGTTACTCGTCCACAGATGGGAACTCATCCAAGATTCGTGCGGCGCAGGAAAATTCAGAGGAGGATTAGGAGTTAGACGTGACTACGAAATGCTCTCCTCAGCACATATCACCGCCTGTTACGATCGGCACGTATACTCGCCCCCGTGGGGAGTACTTGGTGGTGGAGACGCATCCACAAACTACTTGGTTATTAACACGAAACGTGGAACGAGCGAAGAACACACGAAGATAACCGACTATCCACTAGGCAACGGCGACGTAATATCATTCAGGACGGGAGGAGGTGGGGGGTATGGTAATCCACTGGAACGAAATCCGGATGATGTATTACGAGATGTACTCCTTGGATACATATCTGCAGCCAAGGCTCGCCATGACTACGGGTTAGCCATCGACAAAAACGGCACGATCGTCCAAGAGGAGACTAGGCAACTAAGAGAAAACATGAGGAAAAACCGATCTTGAGAAAGTTTCCATCTCAATTCGAACAGCCGTGAACTCGCTGAATAGTTCCAGTCGATCGTCTCCTTCTTCGATGCTAGTCAACTGAGTTGGGAACTCCTCTGGCGGTTACATGAGATATGGTCTAACGATCACTCCGACTTTTTTTGGGCCTTTGCGAAGGCTTTTGCAGTAAACTTCTCAGCATTTACCACGTATCGTTCATGGGATCCGCTGCATATTGAGTCAAATTCGTCGTTAGCTTCCACATGGAAGACTAGCCGCCTGCCGTCCACTTCGGTTAGTTTTACATTTACACAGATTTCTAATCCGGGAGGCGTAGCTGCGCAGTGACTTACGTTAATGTGCGTGCCCACTGTCTGCTCGGTAGGCCATTCGATGTGCGGGTTCACCGCTTCGATGCAAGCCCATTCTAAGAGCCCGACCAAGAAGCCAGTTGCGAATACTTTCGGCATTAATTGCAATTCGGGAGCCTCTGGATAAATGGCCGGCACCGTCTTTGCATTAGACACTCTGAATCGAAGTTGGTGTTCAATGCCAGGTTTGAGAGAAGATTTCATCTTATGCCCGTCACAGCAGGCGTTTGTGTTGAGATTATTAGATGTTAGCAAAGCAACATTCTAGGGCAAGAAGCCTACGAGAACCGCGACCGGTTTTCGGTAGGTCGATTGTAAAGGAAATTGATGTCATGATTTCGCATGAAATAGAGTGTTAAAGGATATTTAGGTTGGATAAGATTGGGACAACAATCTCTTCTACATTATAGAATTTAATTCTCCTCTTTAGGTATTCATAGTTGATAGAGTTTTTCTTCATGTCGATAATATCCTGCAAATCGAATTTTCCTTGATCCGAACCTCTGCCCAATGCAGCCTTCAGGATGATGTTGTCTTCCAGTGGAACGACGGGAACTTCAAGCTCGTATAGGCGCCTGTACCGCAAATTCTTTTGCATTTCTTCGTCCATGAAAAATCTCATAATTTTGCTTTTAGTTTTGATGCCTACTTCGAAAACTAGATCTATGGAATCGACCTTCGTCTGCATGTTGCTGATTGAGAGTCCAAGGACGGATTCAACTTTTCTCATGTCGTCCTTCTTCACTAAGATGTCAATATCCGTAATCCTTCGTGTAGAGCCGTAGGCATGAGCGGCTGCACCAGCGAAAATTGCCCAGGTAATACGGGCCTTTTCAAATTCGGCTTTCAGTCGAAAGAATTGATTCACTAACGCAACCATATTGGCGGAGTCACGATATCCCAATTTGAGAACCAGCTCTCTCACATTGACGTTATCGCGTCAGTTAATCCACGTCGTTGTTTCGATCAGTCGTAGATGTTTACAGAAACGTAGAAGATTTGAGAAAATAGCGTTATTTACGTGTACCGTTCGGATTCACATTCGGAAAGTAATCGGCACCTTAATCCTAACTCTCGTGATACCCGCAACCGGGATTCGAGATGAGCGAGCAGGCGCACAGTACAACGATGCAGCTATATCGATGTCCACGCTGCAAACAGGAATGCTATTACTTATGTGATTATTGCGGCGGTTGCGCGAACTGCTGTGAGAGAGGCAGGTATATCGGTTAGAAGCCGTTCAATCGAAATCAAGTGACGTTGACGTATGGTTACGAAAGGGAGCTTCTAGGGAGGATCACGTTGTCAAGGAAACCGTGGATCGGTCCGAAATGGGTTTCGAGTCCATTTAATTTCAAATCGAGCGTCCTGAAACAGTTTAATTTTCCGAAGAAACTGCAACTCTATGACGTAACGTGTAGAGATGGCGAGCAAAGGCCGGGTGTTGTTTTCAGAAAAGAAGACAAAATTGCGATCGCAAAGAAATTGGATGAGGTTGGTATTCAAAGGATCGAAGCAGGCATGCCTGCTGTCTCAGAAGACGATTTCAACGCAGTGAGGGAGATAGCGCATTCTGGATTAAATGCGGATGTTGTCGCGTTCTCTAGAGCCCGTAAAGAGGACATTGACTTAGCGTTGAAATGTGATGTGTGGGGCGTACTCATTGAGACTCCATCGAGCGATGAACTCATCACAAAAGGATTCGGCTGGACTAGAGAGAAGATGTTCAAGATGGCAACCGAAGCCACCGCCTACGCAAAAGATCATGGCCTTCACACGACTTATTTCGCAGTTGATTCAACTCGAGCTAATCCGGCATTCCTGAAGAAGATGTACACTAGCGTGGTAAAGGAGTCGCGTGTAGACAGCATAGTTGTTGTCGATACGTTTGGAGTAGCTTCACCACAAGGGATGGGCGAGATCGTTCGTTCGGTCAAGCGCTGGGTGCGTGTGCCTCTGGAGGTTCATTGCCACAATGACTTCAGCTTCGGAACTGCGAATGCGATCGCCGGATTGGCTGCCGGAGCATCGGTTGCACATACTAACGTGAATGGAATTGGAGAGAGAGCAGGCGGAGCTTCGACGGAAGAAGTTGCTGTCGCACTCAGAATCTTGTACGGCAAGGATTTAGGATTCAAGTACGAAAAACTCTGCGAACTCTCAAGACTTGTCCAAGAAGCAAGCGGATTACCCGTATCCCCACAAAAACCGGTTGTTGGAGAGACAGCTTTCGGCTACGAGGCAGGCATCGCAGTAATGTTCTGTCACAACCTCAAGAAAGCAAACGCGCTGCAGTACGGCCTAAGTTATATGCCTGAATTCGTCGGGAACAAATTCTACGTGGCAATAGGCAAGAAAAGTGGCGCCCACAGCATCCGCTGGCGACTTGAAGATTTAGCGATAGAAGCATCTGACGAACAGGTTGACAAGATCCTTGCGGAAGTGAAACAAGAAGCTATCCAAAAGAAGCGTGGATTGACGGACGAAGAATTCTTCACGATAGTTAAAAAATTCGGTTTGGGCTAGTCGAGAGACTCAGATTATCTGAATCTTTCCGGCGATTTCTGCTTGGTGAACAAGAGCATTCGCCGCGATAACCGCTCGTTCCGCTGTTTCATATACAGGGATTCCTAACGTTTCTATTCTCTTTATCATCATTCGCGTGTATGGACCTCCAGCTGCACAGCAGATGATCGGTTTATGATTCTTTTTGAGTTGCTGCAGAACGTCGACTATGCGTTCGTCGAGCGGGGTATCTTGGAACACGAAGAAGGACATCAGCACGTGTACCGCGGAATCATCGGCCAGTATTTGTAACGCTGCTTCATAATCATTTGAGGTTGCACTTCCTGTTAGGTCTACTGTCGTATCGCTGATGAAGCAATACGATGGTAGTGCCTTGGTAAGTTTTGAAATAGAAGTTTGGGAGAGTGATGCAATCTTTAGTCGGTATTGGTCGATTTTATCTGCTGCCATCACACATGGTCCAGCGCCATTTGTCACCATCACGAGATTCCGTCCCTCGGGTAGTGGTTGCATCGAAAGAGCCTTCACTGCATCGAAGAGCTGATCGACAGTTGCAGTCACTATCATCCCTGCTTGTTCGAAGGCTGCTTTCGCTACTGCATAGGAGCCCGCAAGACAGCCGGTATGGGATTTAGCGGCTTTTGAGCCTAGCTGGGTCTTTCCGGACTTCAAGATTACAATAGGTTTCCGCTCGGTTACGCTTCTAGCGGCTTCGAATAGTTTCCTTCCGTTCTCTAATCCTTCGACGTAGATTCCAATTATCGACGTCTCTTTGTCCTGCGCGAAGAAGCGGACTAGGTCGCCCTCGTCAACGTCGCATCGGTTACCGTAGCTTACGAATTTACTTATTCCAATGCTTTCTTCGGCAGCCCATTCCAGAATGGTTGTTCCGAAAGTGCCACTTTGAGTGATGAAGGCTGTAGCCCCCGGCTTAGGTCTAAGCATTCTCTCGTGGGATTGAAAGAACGTGTCAAGTTTGCTTAGTCCATTGAGAACTCCGATACAGTTCGGACCGATGATTCGGATGCCATATCGCCTAGCAGTTGCAATTGCATCTCTCTCGAGTGTTTCAATTCCGGTTTCCTTGAAGCCTCCGGATACTATTATGACGGCCCTTACCCCTTTCCGCCCGCATTCGTCCAAAATCGACGGAACAAGTATAGGCGGTAATGTCAGGACTGCCAAATCGACCTTGTCTTGAACATCGAGGACGCTTCGGTATGCCTTCAGGCCCAGAATCGATTCTTGAGACGGATTTATTGGGTATATTTTGCGGTCGTTTTGGATGACGCTTCTAAGTACTTCATATCCGATCTTGGCGGGGGTTGCGGAAGCTCCTATGACCGCAACCGAGTCCGGATTGAAGAATTTAGTCAGTGATTCCGGAGGATAAACTGATTTCACGTTTGTGCTTTGAACGGTTTCTGAGAGTATTATTCTCGCGTCTACGACGATTGCGCCATTCTCTCTGGCGATTACTGGATTAAAGTCGATTTCAACAATCTCGCTGTTCTCTGTGATAAGGCGTGAGGTGGCTTGTAAAATTCGAGCTAGCGCGTTCTTGTCAACAGCAATCGAACCTCTATACCCAGACAACAACTCATGGGCTTGTATCTCCTCCAGCATTCGCTGTACATCGTTATCTGTTACAGGCGCGAGCTTGAAGGTTACGTCGTGGAATGCTTCGACAAACACTCCACCTACGCCGAACATCAGTGTCTTTCCAAACTGAGGATCGTCTATGGCACCAATAATGACCTCGATTCCTGGCGGCTGCAGAGTCTCGAGAAGAACCCCATCGATTTTGGCATGAGGATCAAAACCGTTTACTCGTTTCAAAATCGTCGAGAAAGCCGTTCTCGCTTCTTGCGTTGAC
>DASQZS010000123.1:0-2879 GCA_035638535.1 Candidatus Acidiferrum sp. | reverse complement strand
TTCCTTGTTCCCATTGCGGATATTCCTTCCGGCGCCGTTGGCCTACGGTATTGCTGTTCTTAGAGCCCACTTGCATTGTAGGTTTGGCTACCTCTTCAGCGAGCTTGACAGGTCTTATTTTTCGCGTGAGGAAATCATATGTGCTCTCAAACGTGTTTTCGGCGATCAACTGAGCCTGAAAGAGCGTGCCTGGAGCTATTAAAATTGCGCAGCTCACCGGTGCACGGGTCCTGATGATGTTCATGCGTCGCTCATCCGATTGGCGACACCAAGTTTTGGAGATTTCTCCACCAATGTCAATGGAAGGCGATACAGCGACTGTTTTTCGACGTTGCTTCGCCCAAGTCGAAGCTGCTATTCGTCGGGATCCGGCTCATTGGCGTAGATGGACCAACACAGACCTCATCGTAGGCAAGAAAGCATGGCGTAATGGCGTAGATGGAGTACCGTCACGTAACGTCGCCGTCACTTAGCTCAAGGAGGCAAAATTGAACTTGGATCTTTTGTGCGGAATCATTTCATGTTTGAGTATGGCGTGGGCTTCAGTAACATATTCGTGATACTCTGTACGATAGGTCCATCCTTTTCCGACTCCTGCATCGCCTTTTTCCACTCTGGATCTGCCTGGAAGGAACTCCAAGCCTTCTCTCTCTCAGCCATGCTCTCCCACGCAAGCATGTAGTAGAGGATGTTCGTCGTCCCTACGACAGCCTCCCAGAAACCAACCGGTTTGATACCGTGCTTTTCGAACAACCTTATGGTGTTCTTCTGGAATCTATCGTTCAGGGCGCCCATCTTCCCCGGAACTGCATTGTAGATCCTCCATTCGTACAACATCATGATCAACCTTTGATTAGAAAATTTCCAACTGTCTCGCTTATTTAACCTTGAATTTTTTATGCTTAGCTTTCTAGCGTAAGAAGGGTCTCTAATTGTCGTGGTTCAGTTTCTCTTAATTATTATTAAGTGAAGACATCCGACTCTGAGTTCGAGGTCCGAGACTAAGGACAGAGCAAAAGTGCGCTCATTCATCTATGTGACAAAATAGTATATCCACTGCGCCACGATCTATAACGTCTAGAGGTTGTATTCGAGTCGAAAATAAAGAAGCATACAAAGCCTAGGCGTCAAGCGAAATCACGGGGTATTCTGCTGGCTGGAAGGAAAGCGCCTAATTTTGTTTTGAACACGACTCCTGATCAGAAGGTTTCCTTACATGATTTTCATGGACGACCTGTTGTTCTAGTGTTCTATCCAGCGGACTGGAGTCCTGTCTGTACGGACCAGCTCTCATTGTATAATGAGATTATGTCTGAATTCAAGAAGTTCGATGCTGAGATTCTGGGAATATCTGTGGATGGGATATGGTCTCATCTTGCGTTTTCCAAGGATCGTAAACTAACATTCCCGTTGTTGGCTGATTTTGAGCCTAAGGGAAGGGTATCGCAAGCCTATGGCGTTTACAAGAACGGGATAGGGGAGTGTGGTCGTGCGCTTTTCGTGGTTGATAATCGTGGGATCATCGCGTGGAGTTATCTCTCTCCGGACGGCGTGAATCCAGGAGCCGACGGAATACTATCCGCTTTAGAAAAGCTCACCAACAAAGCTAGGTCATAAAGAAGCGGTATTTTTGCCGAAGTCAAAAACATCAGGAAAGATGGTTAAAAAAACTAGCCATCCTAATGCCGCAGTTGGAGAGTATGAATCCCCAAGGCTAGTAATTCCAGTAACGACTGAGCGTGATCACATTGAAGGACAACCCAATGCTCCGCTAACATTGGTTGAGTATGGCGATTATCAATGTCCATACTGCGGAGCTGCTTATCCTGAAGAAAGTTCAGAAAGAGCTGGGTTCCAAATTGCATTTCGTTTTTCGAAACTTTCCAATCACAAGTTCGCATGAATTTGCGGAACACGCGGCTGAGATTGCTGAAGCGGCGGGGGCTCAGGGGAAGTTTTGGGAGATGCATGATTTCCTGTATGAACATCAGGACCTTCTTGGTGACGACAATAGTATTTTCGCTTACGCGGAGGAACTTGGATTGGATGTGCAGAGACTTGCAGAAGAAGTTATGAACAGTACTTACTTGAATCGGATTAAGGAAGATTTCAACGGAGGAATTCGAAGCGGCGTAAATGGAACTCCAACCTTCTACATTAACGGAACAAGATATAACGGCTCTCCAACTGCCAAAGACCTCTTAGAAACTCTGACAACTAAATGATTCAATGAGCTGGCATCATTACCTGATGAATCCGAGCATCATCTAAGCATAGAGGCACGCGTAGTGACTAGGATCCGTTTTTCGAACTCACGTGATCCCACCCCGCGGACAGCCTGAGCTGAACTTCCTCACATCGTCAAGCTGAAGAGCTATGGGTAACTTTACTAGCAGTAGAAGGAAAAAGCAGCATTGAAGAGAAATGGTCGATGTAGATTCCACTGCTTGGGATAAAGTTGTACTCCAATCCTCTGTTCCAGTGATAGTTGATTTCTGGGCGCCTTGGTGTCCTTGGTGTAAACGACTTATGCCTGATTTTGATTCGTTGTCCAACGAATTTGTTGGACGATTAGCATTCGTGAAGGCAAATGTGGAGCAGACTCCCGATATCGCATCTCGATATGGCGTTCAGAGTTTGCCTACCTTGAAGTTCTTCTGTGGAGGAAGACCACTAGCAGAGATCGTAGGCTATCTCCCTAAACCTTCGCTTAAAACACAATTTGAGACGATGCTGTCGAATCATAAAGACTGCCTCGCGCAGAGCAGCAGACTCGAGACTAACGGATGAGTCTGTAAATGGAATTCCGGGTGGGGAAATAGATGACTCGATTGAAACTAAGCGTTGATTTGGGTGAGAACCATAATGACCCGTTACGT
>DASQZS010000122.1:0-3127 GCA_035638535.1 Candidatus Acidiferrum sp. | reverse complement strand
AGCTGCCTTTCCGTCTGAGAAGTTGTAACCACCCTTCTTTCACTAAGATCGCCTGCCGCGCGTTAGCTCACATAACCGCAACTCGTCTCCTATGACCATTATGCGGTTTAGTTGCGTTAGACGGGTAGTCCTGGTTCTCCTTTCCGTTTTGGTGAGGCTTTCAGGTCTGGAGATCGTGAGTGTAGTAGGTCGACTGTTATTTTGGCGAGGCGCATTTCTTCGTCTGTTAGCGACAGTAGCGCGGGCTTCACGTGTTCGCCTGCGGGGAATAGGTTCATGGTTAATGGTATTCCGAATTTGAGGTATATCGGGGCGCCAACTCTGACGATTTCATGGGCTTCTTCTATTCTGACAAATCCTCCTCCGGGTCCTGGTGTGGTTATGTACATGTCGATTGGAATGTTAATCGCCTGGCGTATGGATGCGATTTGTGCGAGGGTTAGGTCGGATGGTATGTTGAATGTTCCTGCGCCTATGTTTTCGAGTAATTTGGCTGAGGCTGGGTTGCATTGTCCGATTGAGAAGGATACTTTGAAGAGGCTTTCTTTGGGTAATTCACCATTTTTTCGCATTTCGTTCAGAACCCAGAGGAGTCCTTCGTCAGCGACCAAGAAGCTTCTTATCCCTGCATTAGCTGCGCGTCGAACGTTCTCGATAGAGTAGAGGATCTGATCCATGCCGCGAGCGCGTTTTCCTAGTATGCCTCCTCCCGGCGCTTTCACTTGACCGCCGGTATCGTATCCTGCTCGTGGTCCAATGAATAGTGATACTTCGATGCTTTCAGTTTTCCCGATTGCCGCCATTTCAAGCAATTCTTCGTCAGTCATCAGGGTGATGCCGCTGTCTTCTGAAACACGGTGCGTGTTGAAGCCGTATTGTTTGGATTTTTCAACAACTCGTTTCAGTTGTTCCGGGTTTTCGACGTCAGGTATTTCTATTCTGAATTGGCCTCCGTCAGGGAATCGTTTGTTTGATGTAGGCAGATTGTGCAGGTCGCTTGAGGGTAGTCCTAGTTTTTCCAGCGTAGCTATTCGATCCATGAGCGGGACAGCGTCGTCTTGCTGTAAAAGACTTCTGGAATTCGTAAAATCTGTTCAACCCAGGTGAGCAATATAGATTAATTGTAATCCGTCTTCATTGCTCGTCTAAGCTTCGTCTGGTGGAATATGAGCATGCAAACGAAATCTTCGTCTGTAGTTTCATTGTTGAAAAGCTTGATTCGAATTCCGAGTGTTAACCCAATAATAGAACAAACTCGAGATGAAGAACAAATTGCAACGTTCATCGCTGATTGGTTCCGTCGTACTCGAAAATTCAACGTCATAGAGCAGAAGGTAAGCAAAAACAGGTTTAATGTCGTAGCCATCCTGCCGGGACGAAGTAATGGGCCAAGCCTGATGCTTAACGGGCATATGGACACTGTTGGCGTATCTAATATGACGATCAAGCCCTTCGATCCATTCGTTGAGCATGGTCGAATGCATGGGCGTGGGTCATGCGACATGAAGGGTTCGATTGCAGCGATGATGTCTGCGATGCTTTCACTCGCCAATTCCAATGAGAGGTTGAATGGGGATGTAATATTTTCAGGTGTGGTTGACGAGGAATATGAGAGCACAGGGATGTATGAGCTTGTGAAACGATTCCGCACTGACGCAGCGATAGTTGGGGAACCAACGAGCATGAACATTGCCACTGCTCAGAAAGGATATGCTTGGCTTGAGATCGAGACTACGGGACGGCGGATTCATGGCTCCACACCAGAAAAAGGTGTTGACGCGATAGAGAAAATGGCGATAATAATTTCCCAACTAGATCTGATCCGAAGAAAACATGCACGTCTACGACATCGACTCGTTGGAACCCCGAGAATTCATACTTCTACCATAACCGGCGGATCTGACTGGGCAACAGTTCCAGCCAAATGCACATTGCGTCTTGAACGCCGGCTAATCCCTGGAGAAAAACCCCAAGACTCAGTTACGGAACTTAGGAAGATCATAGCTCAGTGTTCAAAGCACGACCGCAAACTGAGGGCAACGGTGAAGCTAATTCATTACGCTGAATCAATAGATGTCAAGCGTGGTCGCCACATCTCATTGCTGGAGCAAGAATTGAAGCATGCTGGAATTAAGGGAAGAATCGTAGGAGTCCCCTATTGGACAGATGCAGCAATCTTGGTGAACCGAGCTAAGATCCCAACCTGCCTCTTCGGTCCAGGAAATATCGAGAACGCCCATAGCCCCGACGAATTCGTCAAAATCCAAGAAGTAATCAACTCGATTCCGGTTTACGTGAGGACAGCTCAGCGTTATTGCGGGTATATTTGACGCGTTTCAAGATGCGAAGATGACGGTACCGATAAATACGCGGTTCGGATCGGTGCTTAGCGGAAGGCTGAATGTTGAGTTCAGTTTTTGATGCGGTAGTTATAGGCGGTGGACATAACGGATTAGTCACGAGCGCATACCTTGCTCGTGCTGGACTGAGAGTTGCTGTTCTGGAGCGTAGAGGCATTATCGGAGGTGCTGCGATCACCGAGGAAATTTTCCCAGGCTTCCGTGTAAGTCGATTATCCTATGCTTACAGTCTGTTCCTTCCACGCATTGTTCGAGAATTAGAACTTGAGAAAAACGGTTTGCAATTATTATCTTACGATCCGGATTTGTTCGTGCCATTTCCTGACGGACGATACATGTTCGTTTGGAATGATGATCAAAAAACGGCGAAGGAGATCGAGAAGTTTTCAACGCATGATGCGAAGGCTTACTTTGATTATCTTGAGTTCTGGAAAAATATGGCGTGGCTTCTTGGCCCTGCTAGCGAGGCACCTCCTCCGCCGCTTAAGGAGTTCGCGGGGATGTTTGACACTCCCGAAGCCCAGTCTCTACTTCGGTATCTGATGTTTTCAAGCGCTAAAGAAATTCTTGATGAGTATTTTGAATCGGATGAAGTGAAAGCGGTGTTCGCTCCTCGCGGACTTATCGGTACGATGGTTGGACCGATGACACCGGGTAGCGGATACGTGTTGGGTCATCACGTGATCGGCGGGTCGACGGGGGAGCAGGGTAAGTGGGGTTACTTGAAGGGCGGAATGGGCGGATTATCTAACGCTATAGCTAAGTCC